>DMDX01000129.1:0-1038 GCA_003451355.1 Cryomorphaceae bacterium | reverse complement strand
CCCAGTCGACCACCTTGCGAACGGAGTCCACGTGCGTCGTGTCGGCTCCGGCGGATCTGGCGGCCAGACTGGCTCCGCCCGTGTAGGCAAAGAGGTTGAGGACCTTGGTGTCGGGCCCGGTGACCGCGACTTGGTCAACAATCCATTCCCAGTTGCTGGCCTGCTCAGGGAAGGCGCCCAAGTGCTTGAACGCGGTGCGCTCGAGGCCCAGCGTGAGCTGGCGACCGCGCAGGTCGTAAGTGAGGGGCCACTGGCTCGGGGTTCCGGGCTTGAGGGCCCAGTCGCCCGACTCGGGGTTTTGCTTGGACCGGCTAAAGTGCGCGTCGGCCAGCTTGGACCACTCGGCGGGCGCCAGCGACGGAGTCCAGACCGCTTGGGGCTCGGGGCGCCAGAGCACTTGGCGGCCAAAGCGCTCGAGCTTGGCAAAGTTGCCGCTGTCGAGCAGCTCGTAGTCGGTCCAGGGCGCTACGGCCACGTCGATGCGAAGGCTCATGCGCGCTTGGCGTTGTAGTAGGCCTGGGTTTCGGCCGCAGGATTAAAGTAGCCGTAGGCGATGTGCGGGTACTGCTCGCGCACGCGGTGCATCAGCTCGAGGACGCCAAAGGGGTTTCCGTCGGGCTGCTTGCGCAGCTTCTTGAAGTACCAATCGGGGTCGATGTTGAAGTTGCGCCACTGAATCATGCTCAGGTCGGTCGTCTCGATCAGGCGCTGCAGGGCGTCCCACTCGGCGAGCGTGTCGGTGCAGCCCGGAAACACAAAGTAGTTGATGCTGGCCCATCCGCCGTGCTGGCGAACGACCTTGAGGCTCTCGGCGAGGGCTTCGAATTCGTAGTTCCGCGGCAGGTAGTAGCCCGTGTACCAGTCTTTTTGGGCGGAATTCAAACTCACGCGGATGCTGCGCAGCCCGGCCTCGCAAAGCTTGGCGACGTCGTCGGGGCGCGACCCGTTGGTGTTGATGTTAAAAATTCCGCGGTCGGTCACGGCGCGCACGCGGCGAATCGCCTCGGCCAAGGTGTCGGCAACCAGAAGGGGCTCGCC
>DMDX01000079.1:2843-4381 GCA_003451355.1 Cryomorphaceae bacterium | reverse complement strand
CAGCACCAAAACTTGACCGTCGACATCGGCACCGGCGCCGATTCCGATGGTCGGAATCCGCAGTGCCTTGGTGACCTCGGCCGCAAGCGTCGCAGGGATTTTCTCCAAAACCAACGCAAAGCAGCCCGCCTCTTGCAGGGCGAGGGCGTCCTCGATCAGCTTGGTGGCTTCGGCATCCTCTTTGGCGCGCACCGCGTAGGTTCCGAACTGGTAAATGCTCTGGGGCGTTAGGCCGAGGTGGCCCATCACCGGAATCCCCGACTGCACCAAGCGCTGGACGGTGGCGGCAACTTCGCTTCCGCCCTCGAGCTTCACCGAATGGCCGCCCGACTCTTTCATGATTCGAATCGCGGAACTCAGCGCCTCTTTGGGGTTGCCTTGGTAGCTGCCGAACGGCAAATCCACTACCACCAGGGCGCGGTCTACGCCGCGTACCACGCTGGACGCGTGGTAAATCATTTGGTCGAGCGTGATGGGTAGGGTCGTTTCGTGGCCTGCCATTACGTTGCTCGCGGAGTCGCCCACAAGAATGACGTCAACGCCCGCGGAATCCACCAGCTTGGCGAACGTGTAGTCGTAGGCCGTGAGCATTGAAATTTTGATTCCGCTGTGCTTCAATTCGGCCAGCGAATGCGTGGTCACCTTCTTAAAGGACTCAGGACCGGTCTTTTTTTGCGTCGACATGAGGCAAAGGTAGGCGAGGGCCCCGCTTTGCTATCTTTGAGGTCTATGTTTCGACGCGCCCTCCTCTTTTTTTTCGGAATCCTCTTGTTCGCCAGCTGCGACAACACCCTTGACGTCACCGCCGACTTTGAGCGCGTGCCAGTGGTCTACGGCGTCATCAACCCCAAGAGCGATACCCAGTACGTGCGCATTGGCCGCAGCTACTTGGGCGAGGATGGTCCGGCGGGCGGATTTGACCACCCCGACTCACTCTACTACCCAAGCTTGGTCGCCGAACTCAAGGCCTTTGGCCCGAACGGAGCGCTGATCTTTACCGAGAACTTCACCGAGACCACCGACATTCCCAAGGACTCAGGACTATTTACGGGCGTGGGCCACAAGGTTTACCGCTTTATTCGCCCAGGGTTCTCAAAGTTGCCCAACCGCACCGACTACCGCTACGAGCTGACCTTGCGTGAGGCACCGGGCGCGCCCATGTTGGCTTCGGCCACCACGCCCTGTGTCGACAGCATCAAGCTTAAGTCGCCAGGGTACTTTGGTACGTTCAAGTTGGCCATTGCCTCCAAAAACGGCTACAAGCTCGAGTGGTACCAGGCCAAAAATGCCCGGTCGTACCAGGGCTATGTGGACTTTCACTACATGGAAATGCCGGTGGGCCGCCAGGCCGATTCGGTGCGCCGCACGCTGCGCTACCCACTTCCGTACATCACGGGCGGAACCCTTTCGGGCAACGTGCTCATCAGCAACACTATCGACTACCAAACGTTTTACACGTTTTTGAAGGAGCGCATCCCCGCGCCCTCCACCGGCAACGTGCGCTTCTTTCGCGGAATGGCGCTCTACCTCAACGCCGG
>DMDX01000079.1:0-2603 GCA_003451355.1 Cryomorphaceae bacterium | reverse complement strand
AGTTTGGGCAATTCGAGGCTTACGTGCGCCCTGCAGTTTGCCCGTGCCTCAGGCGGAGACACCTGCGCTTGCGGGCCCCAATACCTCTGGGACCGCTGCTTCTGACGCGTTCCGAACCTGATAAAGCCATGAACCGCGCCAATTCGGCGCGGTTTTTTTGTGCGCCACTGCCAAATTGTCTGAATTTGGCAGGGTTCCGCCCCCGTGCCGCCAGTGGTACAGTGCTTGCCCAATCTTGGACAAATCAACACCAAAGAACTCCAAATCATGGGAAAAATTATCGGTATCGACCTCGGAACAACCAACTCCTGTGTCGCCGTTATGGAGGGCAATGAGCCCGTTGTTATTCCGAACTCAGAAGGTAAGCGCACGACGCCCTCGGTAGTCGGGTTTGTGGATGGTGGCGAGCGCAAAGTGGGCGACCCCGCAAAGCGCCAGGCGATCACCAATCCCACCAAAACGATCTTTTCGATCAAGCGCTTTATGGGCGAGTCCTTCTCCAACAGTGAGAGGGAAGTCGGCCGCGTTCCGTACCAAGTAGTGAAGGGCGACAACAACACCCCGCGCGTTCAGGTTGACGACCGCGCCTACACGCCACAGGAGATTTCGGCTATGATTCTTCAAAAAATGAAGAAGACTGCTGAAGACTACCTCGGAACGACGGTGGACGAGGCGGTGATTACGGTTCCGGCCTACTTCAACGACGCCCAGCGTCAGGCTACCAAAGAAGCGGGCGAAATCGCCGGCCTCAAGGTGCGCCGCATCATCAACGAGCCGACCGCAGCTGCGCTGGCCTACGGCATCGACAAGATGAACCGCGACATGAAGATTGTCGTGTTTGACTGCGGTGGCGGAACCCACGACGTATCCGTCCTCGAGCTCGGCGACGGCGTATTCGAGGTAAAGTCAACCGACGGCGATACCCACCTTGGTGGTGATGACTTCGACGACCGCATCATCAACTGGTTGGCCGACGGATTCAAAGCCGACGAAGGCATCGACCTGCGCCAAGACGCGATGGCCCTTCAGCGCCTCAAGGAGGCCGCTGAGAAAGCCAAAATCGAGCTTTCGAGCACCAATGCAACCGAAATCAATCTTCCGTACATCACGGCCACAGCCAGCGGACCCAAGCACATCGTGCGCAACCTCAGCCGCGCTGAGTTTGAGCGCCTCGTGGCCGACCTGGTAGACCGCACGATCGATCCTTGCAAGAGCGCCCTCAAGAACGCCGGTCTCAGCACCAGCGACATCGACGAGGTCATCATGGTGGGTGGTTCAACCCGCATCCCGGCGATTCAAGAGGCCGTAAAGAAGTTCTTTGGCAAGGAGCCCAACAAAGGCGTCAACCCCGACGAGGTTGTGGCCATCGGTGCCGCCATCCAAGGCGGAGTGTTGGCCGGCGACGTTAAGGACGTGCTGCTGCTTGACGTGACTCCGCTTTCGCTCGGAATCGAGACCATGGGCGGCGTAATGACCCGCTTGATCGAGTCCAACACGACGATTCCGACCAAGAAGTCTGAGGTGTTCAGCACCGCCAGCGACAACCAGCCCAGCGTTGAGATCCACATCCTGCAGGGCGAGCGCCCCATGGCCAAGGACAACAAGACGATCGGCCGTTTTCACCTGGACGGAATTCCGCCCGCACCCCGCGGCGTACCCCAGGTCGAGGTGACGTTTGACATCGACGCCAACGGGATCTTGCACGTGAGTGCCAAAGACAAGGCGACCGGCAAGGAGCAAAAGATCCGCATCGAGGCTTCTTCGGGCCTAAGCCAGGAAGAAATCGAAAAGATGAAGAAGGAGGCCGAGGCCAACGCCGACGCCGACAAGCTCGCCAAGGAGCGCGTCGACAAGCTGAACGCCGCCGACCAAATGATCTTCCAAACCGAGAAGCAGCTCAGCGAGTTTGGCGACAAGCTCGGCGACAAGAAGGGCGCCATCGAGTCTTCGCTCGAGAACCTGAAGAAGGCCCACGCCAGCCAAGAGATCAGCGCCATCGACGCCGCCATGGAGC
Source organism: Cryomorphaceae bacterium (assembly GCA_003451355.1). Taxonomy (GTDB): domain Bacteria; phylum Bacteroidota; class Bacteroidia; order Flavobacteriales; family Schleiferiaceae; genus TMED14. The sequence continues at coordinate 589 of DMDX01000079.1, read as the reverse complement.
AGATCAACGAGGCCTGGAAGAACGCTTCTGAAGAGATGTACAAGGCCCAGCAAGACGGCGCTGATGCAGGTAGTGCCGGGAACGGTGCCGCTGCAGGCAATGCAGCCGACGACGTGACCGACGTCGACTTCGAAGAGGTTAAGTAATCCTTAGCTAGTAAAAAAAAGGCCGCCCTTCGGGGCGGCTTTTTTATTTATCTCAACCTGCTACTTGGCCCGAAACGCCCCGTACTTCATGATGCAGTAGATGGCGCGTACGCCGTCCTTCCAGCCGATTTTTTTGCCTTCTTCAAAGGTGCGTCCGTAGTAGCTGATTCCGACCTCATAGATGCGGACTTTGGGCACGCGGGCGATCTTGGCGGTGACTTCGGGCTCGAATCCGAAGCGATTTTCGCGCAGTTGAAGCGACTGAATGAGGTCGCGGCGAAAGAGCTTGTAGCAGGTCTCCATGTCGGTCAGGTTCAGGTTGGTGAACATGTTCGACAGGAAGGTCAAAAAAGCATTACCCAGGGAATGCCAAAAAAACAAAATTCGGTGGGCATTACCACCCATGAATCTGGAGCCGTAAACCACGTCGGCATGGCCGTCAA
>DMDX01000003.1 GCA_003451355.1 Cryomorphaceae bacterium | reverse complement strand
TCTAAAGCGTTTGAGCCCGTGGCCTTCAAGGCCATGGTAAGCGAAATGGACGCACTCGTGCTCGACACCCGCAAGCCCGACGACTTTGCGGCCGGACACGTTCCTGGATCCATCAACATCGGAATCGACGGCCAGTTCGCCCCGTGGGTGGGTGCCTTGATTCCGACCGACCAGACCTTGATGATCGTGTGCGAATCCGGCCGTGAGGACGAAGTCATTACCCGTTTGACCCGCGTAGGCTACGACCGCGTGCTGGGCTACCTCGAGGGCGGAATCGCCGCGTGGACCCAAGCCGGCATGGACACCGACACCGTCACCCGAATTACCGCGACCGAACTCGCGGAGCGCCTGGCTGCGAAGCCCGAACTCAACATTATCGACGCCCGCAAAGAAGGCGAATGGACGGCCCAAAACCTTCCGCAAGCCAAAAACATTGCGCTTGACGACCTGAACATGAAGTTCAACGAGCTCCCCACCGGCAGCACGATGCACATTCACTGCGCGGGCGGCTACCGTTCGATGATCTATGCTTCGATCCTTAAGAGTCGCGGTATCCACGACCTCGTGGACGTCATCGGCGGATTTGGAGCCATCAAGGACACTACAGGGCTTGAGACGAGCGCATACGTGTGCCCTAGCACGCTCAAGCTCGAAGAAGAGAAGGCTGCAGCCGTTGCTCATGCAGATGGTGAGTCACCCAAGGGATTCATGGGCTGGCTGAAGAGCCTGCTCGGTTAATCCGAACCGCTATTCTATAAAAAAGCCGGCCCCAAAAGGGTCGGCTTTTTCTTTGCTCGTGTGCCTGAACCTACTCGCGGATCCAGCGGTGGCCGCGGCCGCCGACTAATCCGATTCCGCCCACGACATTGCTAAAGATGGGCACGGGCTGGGTGAAGGGACCGCCGCCGTTTTGGGCAGCTTGAAGCGAACGTTCGTACTTCACGGTGGCCTCGTCGAGCTTTGAGATTTTCAGCTTCGTGGGCGTTTCTGATACCCACTTGAATACTTTCACCTCAATGCTGCGGGTTTGACCCAAAAAGAGCGCGTTGTCAAAGTCAATCCGGTCGCCGAAGTCGCCACCAAACGCGGGTTGCAGCACGAGCGGATCCTCAGAATCAGAATAAATCGGGTACTGACCCCAGGTCGTGTCGGCGATATCTTCATAGAATTCGAGGCGGTAAATTCCGGGGACGCCGTCATCCTGCAGCGTCACACGCATCAAGACGTAGGGCATTCCGAACATGCCGTTGCCTGGGTTGTAGCCGATGGAATCCATACTGAAGGTTCCGCCGAGGGCAAAACCCTTGGCTGAGCCTTGAACCTCGGGAAGTCCGCCCCACTCTGCCTTAATCGTGACCTTTTGGGCGGCTGCAGGCTTGATCGGGCTGTAGTAAAAACCGTCGGGGTTTCCGTCGGAGCGAAGCGTGTCGAGGACGTTGCCCAGGGAGTCTTCGGCCCAGACCACGGCGTCGGCAATGCGCTGGGGCTCGCCCTCGTCGAGGATTCCGACAGTGCGGCTCAGGTGCGCCTTAAGCGACTGGCTCGGGTTGATGTCGGCATAAAGCACGAGCACGGGGTCCACCTGCTCGGCGTCAAACGGAATAATGCGTTCGCAGGAGGACCCGACTAAAACAGCCGCTGCAGCAATGAGTAACTTTTTCATCATTCTAGAATTCAAACGAGTACGAAATAGACGGAATCAACGGAAAGAGTCCGTATCCCTTGAGCACACGATTGTTGCGGTCGTCGTACCCAAAGTCCATATAAAATATGTTGATGCGGTTGTAGGCGTTGTACACGCCGAATTGCCACGCGCCGTCGCCCCAGCGGGTTGGGCGCTTCCATGTGAGCGAAATGTCGGCGCGGTGGTAGGCGGGCTCGCGGAACGAGTTGCGTCCGTCGATGGATTCTACGGTCTGAAGCCAGGTTCCGTCAAACGCATCTTCGGGGCGCGCAAACATTTTGCGGGTGGCGAGGGTCACGGCGCGGCCGGTTCCGTACACAAATACAGCGCCCATCGAGAGGTTCTCGTTGAAGCTGTGGTTGAAGACCACGCTAAGGTCGTGGCGGCGGTCGTAGGTGTAGGGGAATGGGTTGCCGAAGTTGAGCTCGTCAAACTGGCGCGTGGTCTTGGCCAATGTGTAGCCAATCCAACCCGTCGACTTGCCGGTCTTTTTCTCGAGCAGAAACTCGCCGCCGTAGGCCCATCCGCGGCCCGTGGTAACCTTGGTCTGCCAGTCGCTGAATCCGAGAAAGAAGGTGGCGCCCTCTTTGTACTCGATTAGGTTGCGCATGTCCTTGTAGTAGCCCTCGATGCTGAGTTCCCAGCCCTTGCCGAGGTTGTGGGCGTAGCCGATTGCGGACTGCCATGCCTCTTGGGGGCGGACGTTTTCAGTGACCGGAACCCACAAATCCGTCGGCAATCCGATGGTTTGGTTGGCCAAAAGGTGCAGGAACTGCGCCATCTGCACGTAGCTCCACTTGATCGATCCGCGCTCGCTGACGAGGTAGCGCGCCGAGAAGCGGGGCTGGACGCTGAGGTAGTTTTTGGTTCCGACATTAAAGCCATTGGCGTGAAAGCCCGCATTGACGCGCAAGCGGTCGTTCAGTGCGATGTCGACAAGGCCGTAGGCGACTTGGTCCAGTGCGCGCTGCGTCGTCGATCCAAACGAGGTGTCGAGGTTGGTGCCGCCGTCGCTCCAGTTCCAGCTGCTCACGCCCGGTTCAAAGGTGTGCTGGGTAACGCTCGCACCCCACTTAAAGGTGGTTTTGGAGTCCCAACGGTACTCAAAGTCCCACTTGCCCCCGATGTCCTCAATCGAACTGAGGTAGGCGATCGCGTACTTGCTCATGAAGGCGCCGGTGGGCGACTCTTCGCGGTCCTCGCCTTTGATGTCGGTGATGAATCGGTAGCGGCTGTAGGTCGCCGTGGCGTTCGAGAACAGCTTAGGACTCATCACCCACGACCAGCGCGCGGTGGCGATTTGGTTGCCCCAATTCAGCGAGTTGTCGAGTGAATTGGTGTAGCGCGTCCCGTTGAATTCGTACGAATCGCTGGTGCGGGCGTAGGCCTCGTCCAAACCCTGGTAGTAGCTCAGGTAGATCTGGTGGTTGCGGTTGATCTGGTGGTTGATCTTGCCGTTGAGGTCGTAGAAGTAGTATCCGCCGCGGGTGTTCGGATCCTGGGCCGCAATCAGGGGCTGCGCCAGCACGTCGAGGTAGGTGCGGCGGGCGCTAAGCAGCACAGAGGTGCGGTCCTTCCACAGCGGCCCTTCGACGGTGAGCTTGCTCGAAATCAGCCCAATGGCTCCGGTAGCCTTCCACTCTTTGCGGTTGCCCTCTTTCATGCGGACGTCGAGGACGCTCGACAAGCGGCCGCCGTAGTT
>DMDX01000016.1 GCA_003451355.1 Cryomorphaceae bacterium | reverse complement strand
ACTACCGTGAATTGTGGATTGAATTGGCCCCTGAAGTGGGCCTCGGACGGGCGATTAACGACCGCCTCCGTCGCGCCGCACACCGCGGCGAAGACTGAAGTTCTGCCCCAGGTAGACCCGGCGCACCACGTCGTCGGCAGCGAGTTCTTCGGCGGTTCCGCTTTTGATAATCTTGCCCTCAAACATCAGGTAGGTACGGTCGGTAATCGCCAAGGTTTCGTGCACGTTGTGGTCGGTGATCAGGACGCCGATTCCGCGCTCGTCGGCGAGGCGGGCCACAATGGACTGAATGTCCTCGACCGCGATGGGATCCACGCCTGCAAAGGGCTCGTCCAGCAAGATGAATTTGGGGTCGGACGCGAGGCAGCGCGCAATTTCGGTGCGCCGGCGTTCGCCTCCCGAGAGCAAGTCGCCGCGGTTTTTGCGCACTTTGTGCAGGCTGAACTCACTGAGAAGTTCTTCGGTGCGCAGGGCGACCTCTGCCCGGCTGAATCCGCGCCATTCGAGGACCGCCGCAATGTTGTCTTCGACGCTCAGCTTGCGAAAGACCGAGGCTTCTTGGGCGAGGTAGCCGATTCCGAGCTGGGCGCGGCGGTACATCGGGAGGCCCGTGATGTCCTGACCGTCGAGCAGCACGCGGCCTTCGTTGGGGCGCACTAAGCCAACGACCGAGTAGAATGAGGTGGTTTTGCCAGCTCCGTTGGGGCCAAGCAGTCCGACGATTTCGCCTTGGTTGACCGAAAACGAAGCGCCGTCCACGACGTTACGGCCGCGGTAGGTTTTGACAAGGGACTGTGCTTCGAGCTTCATCACGACGGGTTGCTAACGCGCTTGGCGCGCTGGTATTGTGCAAAGCGACTCAGGCCAATGCTGAGTTCGTAGAGCAGAGCTACTGGGAGCGAAACGATAATCTGGCTGAAGATATCCGGGGGGGTAATGACGGCCGATACCGCGAGGATTCCGACCCATGCATGGCGGCGGTAGGTACGCATGCCCTGAGGCGTAGTAAGCCCAAGGCGAGACAGCAAGTACACCGCTACCGGAAGCTCAAACAGCAAGCCCGTCGCCAAAACCACACTGGTGACAGTCGAGAGGTACGACGACATCTCAAAGAGATTTTGGATCTCGCCACTCACGGTATAGGTGGCCAAAAACTGCAGGCTGAGCGGGACGATGACGTAGTAGCCGAACAAGGCTCCGCTAAAGAACAGCACCGAAGCCGACCCGATAAAGACCACGGACATTTTGCGCTCGCGCTCGGTCAACCCCGGAGCGATGAAGCGCCACAGTTCAAAGAGCACCATAGGGAACGCCAGAATCAAGCCCGCGACGAGCGAAAGCCAAATGTGCAGGCTGAATTGACCGGCCATCTGGGTGTTGAGCAGTTCGAGTTCGAATCCGCTGATGCAGAGCGAAGGCAGCTCAAGGTAGGTAGCCGCCTGGCAAAAGAGCTGATACGTGACAAAGTTTGCCTCTTTTGGGGCTAGTAATACGCTGTTAAACAGCCAATCCATGGCGATAAAGGCGATCGCCCCACCCGAAAGGATGTATGCCGAAGCCCTCATGAGGTGGGTACGCAGGGCGGCCAGGTGGGCCAAAAAGGGCATCGTATTGTCGTTAGACATTTGGCAAAGGTAGGTTTGGTCGTATCTTCAAGTCTTAGAGCATTTTTGTGCCCCTTCTCGACTTGTCTATGACGCCTTCAATTCCGGCACAAAGCCGCGCACTGCTTAAATCCTTTTTTGGTTTTGACGACTTTCGCGGTCGCCAGAGTGAAGTTGTCGCGTCGGTTATGGCGGGCACCGATACGTTTGTGATGATGCCCACAGGGGGCGGTAAGTCCCTGTGCTACCAGTTGCCCGCACTTGATATGGACGGGGTGGCGATTGTGATTTCGCCGCTGATCGCTCTGATGAAAAATCAGGTGGACGCGCTGCGGAGCTTCGCTGAATCCGACGGAGTGGCCCATGTTTGGAACTCTTCACTAAACAAGCGTGAAATGGTCGAGGTTCGTCGCGACTTGAGCTCCGGTCTCACGAAACTATTGTACATGGCTCCGGAATCGCTCAACAAAGCCGAGAACATCGAGTTTTTGCGGGAATTGCAAGTTTCGTTTTACGCCATCGACGAAGCCCACTGTATTTCGGAATGGGGCCACGATTTTAGGCCCGAGTACCGCATGCTGCGCCAGGCCATGAACGCCATAGGGCGCAAGCCCATTTTAGCGCTGACCGCCACGGCCACGCCCAAGGTGATGTCGGACATTCTCAAGACACTCGAGATTCCGAACGCCAAAGTCATTACCACCAGCTTTAACCGCCCGAATTTGGCCTACGAGGTCGAAGCGAAGACCGCTAACGTCGAGCGCGACATTGTCAAGCTGTTGCGCGACTACTCTGGACGCTCGGCGATTGTGTACTGCCTGAGCCGCCAAAAGGTCGAGGAGTTGGCGCAGGTGCTTCAGTTGAACGGAATCTCAGCCCTACCCTACCACGCCGGGCTCGATGCCGGCTCGCGAAGCCGCCACCAAGACGCCTTTTTGAACGAGGAGGTCGACGTGATTGTCGCGACGGTCGCGTTCGGAATGGGAATCGACAAGCCCGACGTGCGCCTGGTGGTGCACCACGACATGCCGCGCAGCCTCGAGGGCTACTACCAAGAGACCGGACGCGCCGGACGCGACGGCGGAGAGGGACGCTGCGTGACCTTTTACGCGGAAAAGGACCTCGACAAGATGGACAAGTTCCTGGCGCGCAAGCCGGTCGCCGAGCAAGAAATTGGACGCCAGCTGCTGCTTGATGCCCGTGCCTACGCCCTTACCTCGAGCTGCCGCCGCAAGTTTTTGCTGCACTACTTCGGCGAGTCGTATGCGGAACCCAATTGCGGAAGCTGCGACAACTGCCGTGCGCCGCAGCAGGGAAGCGACGCTACCGAACACGCCCGTTTGGCGTTGTCGACCGTGCTTGGCGGCAAAGGCCAGTTTCGCTCGCTTCAAGTGGTTAATACGTTGATTGGCAACGAGTCTTCAATCCTCAAGACCTTGGGCGCTCGAAGCCTCGCCACCTGGGGGACGGGCTCTGCCCATTCTACAGGCTATTGGGACGACCTTGTACGGCAGCTGATGCTCGCGGGATTGCTCGACAAGGACCTTGAGCGCTACGGAATTTTGTCGGTGACCGACGCCGGCGCAGACCTCCTCGAAGGCAAGGCAAGCTTCACGGCCCTTCCCTACCGCGCGTTTGACGACGAAGACGGCGGAGCCTCCGCAGCAAGCGCCATTCGCAAGGCCGTGGCGCTTGATCCCGTGCTTTACGCCTCCTTGAAAGAGTTGAACCGAAAGATGGCTCGGACGCGCAGCATTCCGCCCTATGCGCTGTTTTCAGAGGCCTCGCTCAACGAAATGGCGACGTCCTATCCCATTACGTTGGACGAGCTTAAAACGATTCCGGGTGTGGGCGAAGCCAAGGCAAAGCGCTTTGGCACCGAGCTGCTCGACGCCATCAAATCCCACGTCGAGGCACACGGAATCGAGCGCCCCGGCGACTTCGCCATTCGCAGTGCCGGCCAAAAGGGCAACCTCAAGTTGTACATCATTCAGTCGGTGGACCGAAAGCTTGGCCTCGAAGAAATCGCGCGCAGCAAACAGGTATCGGTCGACGAGATTTTGAGCGAGATGGAAAACATCGTGCGCAGCGGAACCCGCCTCGGCCTCGACTACCTGATCGAGGACTACCT
>DMDX01000160.1:606-3603 GCA_003451355.1 Cryomorphaceae bacterium | reverse complement strand
ATCGAATTTGTGAAGTCCGACCTGCGGTTTGCCATTGACGAGGCGTTTCGCACCAACGGAATCACCATCGCCTTTCCGCAAATGGACGTGTGGATCAAAGAGGCTCCGAAGTCGTGAGCGCCACCGCCATTCTCGACTTAGGCACCAACACCTTCAATCTTTTGGTGCGGAACGCTGACGGCGCCCTCGTGTTCAGCGATAAGATTCCGGTGCGCCTTGGGGCCGGCGGACTGCGCGACGGGGTGATCACTCCTGAAGCGGCCGAGCGCGCCGTCGCCGCCATTGCCCAGCACCTGGTGAGCGCCCGTAGCTACGGCGCCTCGCGCAGCTTTGCGTTTGCGACCTCTGCCATGCGGACGACGTCCAACGGAGCCGAACTCGCCGCGCGCATCGAGCGCGAGACGGGCCAACACATCAACATTATCGACGGAGACCAAGAGGCCGCATTCATCGCCGAAGGCGTGGCCCAAGCGTGGCCCGAGCTCAGCGAGCGCCACCTCATCATGGACATTGGGGGCGGAAGCACCGAGTTCATCATTCGCGAGTCCGGCCGCAACCTCTGGGCCGAGAGCTTTACGCTTGGCGTGACCCGCCTCTTTGAGCGATTTCTGCCCAGCGACCCGCCCATAGCCGCGCAATGGGCCGAGATCGACGCCCACCTCGACCGCGAACTCGAGCCCCTTTGGGATGCGCTCGCGGCGAATCCGTGCCGCATACTGCTGGGATCCAGCGGTTCGTTCGACACCCTGTACAACGTAATGGCCCACCGAGTGGGCCGCCCCGAGCTCGAACTGGGGCAATCCCGGGCGGAGTTCGATTTGAACGCGTGGCGCGCCACATCGGACGCCGTGCAATCCGCCACCACCGAGGCACGAATTTTGATGCCTGGCATGCTCGCTATGCGGGCCGAAACGCTGCACTTAAGTGCGCGGCAAATCGACCTTGTTTTGGCCCAACTTAATGCACGCCGCATGCTCCTAAGCGGTTTCGCCCTCAAAGAGGGTGTTTGGAGCAGCATTCAAGACCCCAAGACCCCATGGCGCGCATACTTCTGGTAGAAGACGAAAAAGCAATTCGCAACGTACTGCGAAACATCCTCTTGAACGAGGACCCCAAGCACGCCATCGACGAGGCCGAGGACGGAGACCAAGCCATCGCCGCACTGGATGCGTCGAGCTACGACCTCGTGCTCTGCGACATCAAGATGCCCAAGCGCGACGGGCTTGAGGTGCTGGCCCACGCGATGAAGTTGTATGCCGATACGCCGTTTGTGATGATCAGCGGCCACGGCGACTTGGACACGGCCGTGGGCTGCATTCGCAGCGGAGCCTACGACTACATCGCCAAGCCCCCCGACCTCAACCGCCTGATCACCACCATTCGCCAGGCTCTGGACCGCAAAAAGTTGGTGGCCGAAAACCAGCGCTTGCGCAAAAAGGTCGACAAAAAGTTCGACATGGTCGGCGAATCCGCGGCCCTTGAGCAGGTGCGTGAAGTGGTCGAAAAAGTGGCTCCGACCGATGCCCGTGTCCTGGTCACCGGGCCCAACGGCAGCGGTAAAGAGATCGTAGCCAACCAAATTCACCAGCTCTCGGCACGCTCGCGCCAGGCCTTTATCGAGGTGAACTGTGCGGCGATTCCGTCTGAACTTATTGAATCCGAGCTTTTTGGACACACCAAAGGCTCGTTCACCAGCGCCATTAAGGACCGCAAAGGCCAGTTTGAGTTGGCCGACGGCGGAACCCTTTTTCTCGACGAAATCGGCGACATGAGCTTATCGGCCCAGGCCAAAGTGCTGCGCGCGCTGCAAGAAAACTGCATTACTCCGGTAGGCAGCGGCAAGTCCATCTCGGTGAACGTGCGGGTTCTTGCGGCGACCAACAAAGACCTCAAGGCAGAGATTGCCGCGGGGCGGTTCCGCGAAGATTTGTACCACCGCTTGAGCGTGATTGTCATTGAGGTTCCGCCGCTGAACGACCGCCGCGACGACATCCCTTTGCTGGTCGACCACTTTCTGGGTCAGCTGGATGGCGCCGTCAAGCGCATGACTCCTGAGGCCATGGCACACCTGCAGCACATGGACTGGACCGGCAACGTGCGCCAGCTGCGCAACGTGGTCGAGCGCCTGCACATCCTTGGCGGCAGCCCGATCAGTGGGGTCGACGCCGAACGCTACGCGTAAATCCTTAGTTTTTAGCGCGCCATGACCGCCAATCGGCGGTAGAAGCGCCACGTCATGGCTCCGGCCGACAGGGTGAGTCCCACGGCCAAGGCGAACCAGACGCCGACGGCTCCTAAGTCAAAATAGGTACCGATAATCCACTCGAGCGGCAGCGCCACGACGTAGTAGGCCACAAAGGTGAACAGGGTGGGCATTTTGACGTCCTGGATTCCGCGCAGCGCGCCAAGCGCCGTCGCCTGCATCCCGTCAGAGATTTGAAAGAGCGTCGCCACAATCAAGAGCTGACCTGCAAGCCGCGCAACCGCCGCGTCGTCGGTGTACAAGAAGGGAAAAAGGTTGCGACCAAACAAGAACAGCAGCCCCGTAAAGGTCATAAAGAGCACGGTCAGCCCGAACAGGCTGGTCGCTGCTTCGCGCGCCGACCCGTGGTCGCGCTGCCCGAGGTACTGGCCGATGCGAATCGTGGCGGCGGCTCCGAGTCCCGTAGCGGCCATGTAGCTAATGCTCGCCAAGCTGATGGCCACCTGGTGGGCGGCGAGGGCGGTGGCCCCGTAGGTTCCGATAATCCAGGCCGAAAGCGCAAACGCCGAAACCTCAAAGATGTACTGAAATCCCGTCGGAACTCCCAGTTTGAGCAGCGCCCACACGCGGTGCAGCGTGACGCGAGCGGCAGCCCAAACCTCAGCATCGATCCGCTTTTGGCTAAAGAGCGCCCAGTACATACCTGCCATCATCGCGACACGGGCAATCAAGGTCGCCACGCCGGCGCCCATCATCCCCCACTCAGGGAATCCGAACCATCCAAAAATCAAGAG
>DMDX01000160.1:0-279 GCA_003451355.1 Cryomorphaceae bacterium | reverse complement strand
TAAAAAAGTAGTCGCGGTAGGCGTCGATGACGCGCGGATCCTGGCCCGTTTGCTCGGCGCCCCAGGCCATCGCATAAGCCATGATGGTCATCAGTACCGCGGCCGCAACGTTGACCGTTACGGCATTTTTAAAAAGCTGCTGGCCCTTTGCCCGGCGGCGCTGGCCGTGGGCGTGCGCGACCAGCGGGGTGAGGCCGTAAGCCATTCCGATTCCGAATACGAGCGGAACCGAAAGAATACTATTGGCCAGTGAAACCGCCGCTAAGGGAATGGTTCCGA
>DMDX01000094.1:5187-5325 GCA_003451355.1 Cryomorphaceae bacterium | reverse complement strand
CGGCGGCGGTGGCGTTCCTCGCGTCGCCGGCGGCGAGCTACATCACGGGCATTAACATTCCGGTCGACGGAGGCCGTACTCCGAACCTATGATTACGCTGCGCAACTACATTGGCGGAACCTTCAGTGCACCCGCCAA
>DMDX01000094.1:4689-4900 GCA_003451355.1 Cryomorphaceae bacterium | reverse complement strand
GGATGCTACCTCGACAACATCGAGCCCGCCACGGGTGAGGTGTACAGTTTAATTCCGGATTCCGGAACTGAAGACGTGGCCCGAGCCGTTGAAGCGGCCAAGAAGGCCTACCCCACGTGGTCTACGTTGACCGCGGCAGAGCGCAGCAAGCACCTTCTGGCCGTGGCGCATCGCATCGAAGAGCGCATGGACGAGCTGGCTGCGGCCGAAT
>DMDX01000094.1:1539-4416 GCA_003451355.1 Cryomorphaceae bacterium | reverse complement strand
GCGACAACTTCGCGTTTTACGCGACCGCCATTCTGCACGACTGGAGCGAAACCCACGACATGGGCGCCCACGGATTCAACTACACCCTGCGTCGCCCCATCGGAGTCGCGGCCTGCATCAGTCCCTGGAACCTGCCGCTTTACCTCTTCAGCTGGAAGATCGCGCCCGCCCTCGCGGCCGGCAACACGGTCGTGGCCAAGCCCTCTGAGGTGACGCCCTATACGGCGTACTTACTGAGCGAAATTCTTGATGAAGTGGGGTTTCCGGCGGGCGTGCTGAATATTGTGCACGGAACCGGTCCCGGCGTCGGCGAACCCCTGGTCACGCACCCCGACGTGCCGATGATTTCGTTTACAGGCGGAACCGCCACCGGCGCCCGCATCAACACGCTGGCCGCGCCGAGCTTCAAAAAACTCAGTCTGGAGTTGGGCGGCAAGAACCCTAACGTCATTTTTGCCGACTGCGATTTTGAGGCCATGCTGCGCACCACGCTTCAGTCGTCGTTCGCCAACCAGGGCCAAATCTGCTTGTGCGGGTCGCGGATCCTCGTGGAGCGTCCGATCTACGACCGCTTCGTGGCGGAATTCACCGAACGCGTCCGCGCCCTGCGCGTGGGCCTGCCGAGCGACCCCGAAACCCAGGTGGGGGCGGTGGTCTCGGCTCCGCACCGCGACAAAATTTTGAGCTACATCGCATTGGCACAAGAAGAGGGCGGACGCGTGGAGTGCGGCGGCCACCCCGTCGCTGTCGAAGGGGCCCCCAATGGGTACTTTGTCGCGCCGACCGTCATCACGGGCCTGAGCATGAGCTGCCGCACCAACCAAGAAGAGATTTTTGGTCCGGTGGTCACGGTGATGCCGTTTGATTCCGAAGAAGAAGCGCTTGCGCTGGCCAATGCCACCAAGTACGGCCTCGCCGCAACCCTGTGGACGAGCAACTTGCAGCGCGCCCACCGCGTGGCGCACGAGCTCGAGGCCGGAATCGTCTGGATCAACAGCTGGCTGGTGCGCGACCTGCGCACGCCCTTTGGCGGGGTCAAGCAGTCGGGGTTGGGTCGTGAAGGCGGGTTTGAGGCCCTGCGCTTCTTTACGGAACCCAAAAACGTGTTTGTCAAGCTTTAATGTGCTTCTGGCCGCTAGCCACTAGAAGCCAGTAGCTCAAAAAGAAAGCCCCGGCGCGTGGCCGGGGCTCAGTAGGAGTGCTTAACTACCCAACGAACGCATGAACGTTGAACACAAAATCACCTAAACGCAAAGCACTCTGTTGAGAATTATTCCAAAAGCGTGCCAAAGGGCAACGCGGTTGAAATTTTTTTAGAGCTTGTAGCCGAGTGAAACCAGGTACTCTGATGGACGGTTGCTGAGGGGGAGTCCGTTCCAGGTTCCGCCCTGAGCCGTGAACGCCGAGTTGAGCGCCACGTCCACGGTGAAGCTGCCCAGGTCAAGGCCGACGCCCAAGCGGTAGCCGAGCTGGTAGTTGCTAAAGGTCGACTGAAAGGTGTCGTTGAGCTCGAAGAGCGCGTTGATTCCGGCCTGGGCGCGCACGAGTTTGAACATGCGGAACCCCGGCGACAGCGCCAGCTGCACGCTTTGGGACTGAAGGGTTTCGTCAAAGGGACGGCCCTCGATGTCAATGCCCTGAAAGGTGTAGGTGCGGGCGGAGTAGAGCGATTCGAACGCGAGGTAGCTTCCGTCCTTGCGTTGTTCGCGCACGGTGATGCCGGCGTGCCATCCGTTGACGGGGCGCTCGAGGCGGGCGATGCTTCCGGCGCTGACGAAGCCGCTGTCAAGGCCGACTCCGTTGAGGTTGTAGTTGACGCCTCCGCGCAGGTAGGCTTTGATCTTGGAATCCGAGGATTGGCTCAAGGCGGGCACCGATAGGGCCACGCCGAGCAGGGCAAGGGCAAAACGTTTCATACTTCGCCCAACGCGATAATCGGGCCAAAATTGCGTGAAATCGCGCAAGTCGCGCTTAGTGAACGACTTGGATGCGCTCGCGGAACTGGCGTCCGTCGGCGTGGCGCACGTCGATCAGGTAGGTTCCGGTGGGCCAGTCGGCGGTCGGAATCTGCATTCCGTCGACACCGGTCGCGCGGTAGACTTCAGCCCCAGTGAGCGCGTACGCGCGCACCACGGTCAAGCCTGCGGGGAGTTCAAGGCGAACAAAATCGCGGGCCGGGTTGGGCGAAAGGCCTACAGCGAGCTGTGGCTCGTCCACGCCAAGGGTGCTGCGCGTTAGGCCGAGGGTTTGGGTGGTGACGGCGTCTCCTGAAGTAGCGTTGTTGCCGTTGGCAAACATACTCGCGACGTAAATGGTGGTTCCGTCGGGGGCGTTTCCGCTGTTCCAGGTAAAGGTCCACGCGGCTTGGCCGTTGCTGACCGTGTTGCCGCTCGAGGTGTGGGTCACGTAGCTGCTGTTGACGACTTTGCTGCCGGTTCCGGCGGTAAGGCTGCCCTGGTGGCCGGCTGATTCTACGGATGCTTGGAATCCGCTTTTGGGGTTGCTGGCTCCGCCCGTGGCGTTGGTCACGGTGATCAAGTAGTTGGTGTTCGGAACAAATCCGGTCGACGGAATGTCCGAACTAATATTCACCGTTTGGGTCGAAATCGACGCGCCGCTGTGGCAGCTCGAGCAGGTTTGGCTTCCGCTCGCGGGCGAGCCAGATTTACCGCCCGAGGGGCCTGATGAATTCGTCAGTGCGGGCAGGCTCGCGAGGGCAAAGGCGAGGATGGCGTAGCGTTTTTTCATACTAATGCAAACGTTTTAAGCGGGTTGTAGTTCATGGATGGTGACTTCGGGCCACATTCCGACGCGTCCAGGGAAGGCCAAGTAGCCAAATCCGCGGTTGACGTACAGCGTTTTTTGGCCCACGGGGTA
>DMDX01000094.1:0-1405 GCA_003451355.1 Cryomorphaceae bacterium | reverse complement strand
GGAATCTCGATTCCGAACTGCATGCCGTGGGTGTGCCCGCTGAGCGTGAGCGCAATGTTGGCGGAATTCGGGAGCACCTCGGCATCAAAATGCGACGGGTCGTGGCTCATCAGAATTTTAGGCGTCGAAGGGTCGGGGCAGAGCGCCAGCGTCTCGTCGAGGCGACCGTACTGTGGGAACGGCGGGAGGCCCCAGTTTTCGATTCCGAGGAGCTCGAGCTCGGCACCGTCTTTGCGAATCAGCCTGCGTTCGTTGCGAAGAAGGTCCCAGCCAAGTTTGGCGTGCTGGCCTACCAGTTGCTCAAAGTTTGCCGCTTTTTCTTCGGGACTCGGCCAGGGTAGGTAGTCGCCGTAGTCGTGGTTGCCCAGAATGCTATATACCCCAAAAGGAGCCTGAATCTTCGCAAATCGGGCCAACCAAGGATCCATTTCGTTGGCCTGGTTGTTGACCAGGTCGCCGGTGAACAGGACCGCGTCACCATTGGCTTCAATTACGGCGTCAATTCCTTTTTGCACCTCGTCGGGGTCGGTGAAGCTGCCGCTGTGAATGTCAGAAATCTGCACAATTCGGAACCCGCGAAAGGCCTCAGGCAGGCCCGGAATCCGTGCGATGTGCTTTTTGATTCGGTAGCGCGAACGGCCAAACTGCCATCCGTCCAAAATGCCGAGAAACGGAATGGTTCCGAGGGCGACCGCAAGCCAACCTAGGGCCTTGCGGCGTTCGGGCCAGCCTTCGTTGCCAAACAAGGCATAGCCTCCGCGCACGAAGTCTTCGGCAAGCCAGATGGCGATCATAGGGAGCTTCGGGACGTACAGCAGGACGAACCATATCATAAACGTTTGCATTCCGCGCCGAACCTCGTCAGCCGGCGCCGACGGGTCGTACTTGAAGAAACCATAAAGAACGTAGGCGTAACCCAGGCCGTGCACCACCATAAAGACGCGCTTGACCCAGATCGAGGGGTCGAGGGATCGCAGGCCGCGGTACACATAAAGGTCCATCGCAAAGTAGAGGACCAGGACAAAGAGAAAGGCTACAGGAGATCGCATAAACAAAGAGGTGCAAAGGTCGTACTACCTTCGCTACAAATGCTCAACCCATTTCGAAGTGTTTCGGTTTACCAGCTCCGCCAACGGTGGAAGGCGGGGCTGCTGCTCTTTGCCTTGGTCATTGCGGCTGCGACGCTGTGGTATACGGAGTCGCTCGCGCAGGGCCTTCGCCGCCGCGAGGCGCGCGAGGTCGCACGATGGGGGATGGCGGTGGAGCACATCGTGAAGTCTTCGCCCGATGTGGACCTGACCCTGGCGACCCAAATCATCGAGGACAACGAGTCTATTCCGCTGCTGCTGGTCGATGACCAGGGGCGTGTAGTTTCGTCGCGGAACGTGGCGTGGCGCGATTCAAC
>DMDX01000164.1 GCA_003451355.1 Cryomorphaceae bacterium | reverse complement strand
ACGCCCAGTCCGTCGGTTACTTCTTTGATGAACTCTTCGCGGGTCATGTCGGCGCGAAGGGCGTAGTTGGTTTCGAGCTGCTCGGCGAGGGTTCCGACCGTCTCTTTGCTCATGTTCTTGCCGCAGGCCGAACCGGCTCCGTGGCCAGGGTAGACCGTGATTGACGGCGGAAGCGTCATGATCTTGGTGCGCAATGAGTCAAACAGGATGCTCGCGAGATCCTCTTGGGTCATGCTCGCGGCCTTTTGCGCCAGGTCAGGACGGCCTACGTCACCCAAAAAGAGGGTGTCGCCCGAGAATATGGCTACTTGCTCGCCGGCTTCGTTGCGAAGTACGTAGCAGGTAGATTCCATGGTGTGGCCAGGGGTGTGCAGCACCTCAATGGTCACATCTCCTACATGAAGTACTTCACCGTCGGTGGCAATGTGGGCCTCAAATTCGGGATTGGCGTTGGGTCCGTACACGATGGGGGCATCTGTGGCTTTTGAAAGGGCAACGTGGCCCGACACGAAGTCTGCGTGAAAGTGCGTCTCAAGGATGTACTTGATTTTTACCCCTAAGGACTCAGCACGGTCGAGGTAGGGCTTGGTTTCGCGCAAGGGGTCAATGACCACGGCTTCGCCGTTTGACGAGATAAAGTAGGCTCCTTGAGCCAAGCATCCGGTGTAAATCTGTTCTACGTTCATAGTGGGTTTCAAGTTACGTCAAGGGTAGGTTTACGATAAAAATTCTTTGGTCAATATAAAGAGCCCCATAACCAGTACAAACCATCCAAAGGCCTTTTGAAGGGGGCCAGAGGCGATGCGTTTAGACAGGATGGTTCCCACGATCATACCTACGATGGCGATGCCGGTCACGCTTAAAAGCAGCGTCCAGTCGGCGTCTATGTGGTCGAGGTCGCCGGTGAATCCGATGAGCGACTTAAAGGCAATAATGGTGAGCGAAGTGCCCACGGCCACCTTCATTTCGAGGCCGGTTACGAGCACGAGGGCTGGGATAAATAAAAATCCGCCGCCGGCACCAACGAGACCGGTGAGGATTCCGACGCCGGCGCCTTCGGCAAGGACCAAGCCCACCTTAGCGGCCGGACTGAGTTCTTTTTTAGGTGCATTCGGGTCAATGGGCTTGCGGCCTTTGATCATTCCGCGGGCTGCCCACACCATCAGCACGGCAAAGAGCAGCATGAGGGTGGTGCCTTTGCCAAGGGCGAAGTCACCTGAGGTCCAAATCGGGTCCGGAATCGCGGGCATGATGACCGCGCGCGTGAAGTACACCGCCGCAATCGACGGGAGTCCGAACCACAGTGCCGTTTTAAAGTCCACTTCGCCAGCCCGCGCCTTAGGAACAATGCTCACGAGTGCCGTCGCACCCACAATAAAAAGGGAGTAGGCCGTGGCATCCACCGTGTCAACTCCAAAAAGGTACACGAGAACCGGTAGGGTCAAGATGGATCCGCCTCCGCCGAGAAGTCCGAGCGAAAGGCCAATAAGTAGTGAGGCGAGGTAGGCGATGATGATCATGAGCACAAAATTGAACTTTTTAGAATAGGTCTAAAGTGACTTCGGTCGCATAAGGCGACCGAAGTTCCGAAGAACGCCTCGATCTGTATTACGTTACGGAGTATTTGGTATCAGCACAGAGGGCAAATTATGTGCTTTCGAATTTGAATTTTTGGTGACACGCGTCGCATTTGTAGCAATGGCGATTTAACCCCACCTTTGCATTCTATGGCGAATTTGCCGCGGAACTCCGCTGTTTTGGTGCTGGCATGGCCTGAGGTGACCGCTCGAGGCGAAGAGGGAATTATAAAGTTTCTGCGCACGATTGGTGTGGTGAAAAACGTCAACATGATGGTGGGCCATGCAGCCATGATGATTGCTGAGGGTTCGTCACTGCGCTACTATGATTTTGGCCGCTACATTACTCCTCGGCGGATGGGGCGAATTCGGTCCGCAGAGACCGACCCGGCGCTGACGTTTGCGACGGTTCCGAAGTGGGACGAGCAGGGCCGACTCACCAACATTGATGCGGTCTGCCGCGAGCTCGACGCGAAATCAGCTCAGACTCACGGTGAGGGTTTGCTGCAGTTAAGCGTGTACTACACTCCGGACGTATTTAAGGTCGAGGCCAAGGCACGCGACCTTCAGTTCGGCGGCCTGATTGGCTACCACGGCCTTGATCCCAAGCAAACCAACTGTGCGCGCTTCGTGCAAACGTCCCTGCTTGCGGGAATTGACCATGAGCCTACCCACTACTCGCGCTACAAGCGTCCGGTGACCTACACGGCTCCGACTCCGTACTTTAACGTGCTGGCCGCGGCCCAAGATGGTGAGCGCTACCTCGAATGGCGCAACGGGCACGCCGAATGGAAGCAGGCCCCGCTAATCAAGGCCTGGTGGGACGTGACCGCCAATATTTTTGCCTCGGTCAGCCGCAGCAAAACGGGACATTTGCACCGCGATGAAGTGGTGGGCAAGCTCGACGAGCCTTCGGTTCGCCCCGAAGGGGTTCCGCACGATTCATTGTACTTAGGCGGAATCGGTGAGGGCGCCTGGTACCGCATACAGCCATCTGCAGACCGCGTGCTTGAGGGACAACGCCACACCTATGCCGGCGAACACGACTTTACCGGCCATTTTGAGGCCGAAGAAGCGCTGGTGCGCCAACTAGGCCAGTCTGAGGCGCGCCTCGTGCACGACAGCCACTTCGGATGGCTCACCATTGAACAGAGTAATGGCCTTAAGCATCGGGCCTACCGTACAAAAAATGATTGAAGAACTACTTCTGGCGGGCTGCGACGAGCGCATCGCCATTCGCCCTGAGACCGGCGCAAACCAGTACCACTTGCACCCCACCAAGTACGAGGGGCTGCTGATGCGCGGGTCGTGTACGTGCGGAACCCTTACCCCCGACGGACAACGCAGCGCCGAGCGATTTGTGCGGGACTACCAGGCGGCTGACGACGCGTCGTGGATCCGTCAGCAGACCAAGCGCATGCAAACGCTTTTTGACGGCGGACGTGGCGACGAGTTTCACATTTACTACGGACCGTCGGGCAGCGACATGATGTACTGGCCGCTGCTGATGCAGTCCATGCTGCACCCAGGTCAAACGATTACCAATATTGTGAGTTGCCCTGAAGAACTCGGGTCAGGCTCGATTTTGGCCGCCGAAGGCAAGTACTACGCGAACACCAACCAGTACGGCGACGCGGTACCTAAGGGCGAGATCGTAACGGACTCGTTTCACGTCGACGTGCAGTTTTTGCCCGCCCGCGAGGTGAGCGGCCACATTGCCGACCGCAAGCAGGCCATTCGCGACATCATCGCGGCGCGCCCCGGTCAGCCCATCGTGGGCAATTTGGTGTTCGGATCCAAGTCTGGAATCAAGGACGACCTCGACATCATCGACGAGTTCCGCGAGGGCGTCATGTGGGTCGTGGATATGTGCCAGTTCCGCACGCACCCTGCCCTAGTGCACGAGCTGCTTTCAAAGGGCGTCATGCTGATGGTGACGGGATCGAAGTTCTACCAGGCTCCGCCGTTTTGTGGGGCGCTGCTGGTTCCGAAGTTTTGGACCGAGCTGCTCATGGGCCAGCCCGCCGAGCATTTACGCGACTATGGCCGCCTTTTTACAGCTGCAGACGCCCCGCCCGACCTGCCCCAACTACGCTCTATTTGGCCCGACCACGCAAATGCCGGCCTACGCCTGCGCTGGGAAATCGCCCTTGACGAAATGGAGGCCTACTTGGCGATTCCGCAAGAAGAAACCGACGCCCTCATTCGCCGCTGGAGCCGCGTGGTGATCGGCCGCCTCGCCCTGAGCGACCGCTTCGGAATGATGCCCGACATGGAACTGACCAACGACAGCATTATCTCGTTCACCGTATCGGCGGGCGGACGCGAGCTGGACTACGACGAGCTCAAAAAGCTGTTTGATACGTTGGTTTTGGGAGAACACCCAAGTTTAAATGGATTCAAGCGTGTATTCCTCGGGCAACCCGTGCGCTACGGTAAGCGCTCGTTCATTCGCTTGGCTCTCGGTTCGTACTCCATCCGCAAGCTGATGGAGCCCAACGGCTTTGATCCCTACAACGACCTGCATGTGGTCGACTTGATCGAGCGCACCGCCATCGAACTTTTTGAGTCGTAGGCATGCATCCATTGCGCGACGAAGCTCTTTGGGCGGCCCGTAAAATTCAGCGAGGCCCTGAGGATTCCGCTGTGCTTTGTGTGTCCTGGAACGCCTTGGATGCCCAATTGAACGCGTTGGCATCCGCTTGGGCGCACCCCCGCTGCAACCATGCGGTCGCGGTAAAGTCGCAACCTCATGTTGAAGTGCTGAAGCACATCGTACAGCGCGGGTTCGGACTCGAAGCCGCAACCTGGGAAGAAGTTCGCCTCGCGCGCGCCATAGGCTGCCCCCCGGAGCGCATTGTCTTTGACTCGCCCGTGAAGCGTCCGCACGAAATCGCCGACTGCGCGGCCCACAGTCCCGGAATGCTGCTCAACGCCAACAGCATCGAGGAGCTCGAACGCATCGCGCCGCATGCCAACCGCCTCACGGTGGGCCTTCGCGTCAACCCCATGGTCGAGACCGACGCACCAAGCGTCTATAATGTGAGTGGCGACGAGTCCAAATTTGGCGAGCCCATCGCGAACACTGACGCCATCGTTCAGGCCGTGCTTCAGTACCCAATTGAAACGCTTCACGTGCATTCGGGTTCGTCGATGCGGAACTTTGACGGAGCCGTGCGTGCGCTTACCCGCCTGCGGGACCTGGCGTCGCGCTGCAACGAGGCGCTCGCCGTAGCTGGTTCCGAACGGCGAATTCACACGCTCGACGTCGGCGGAGGGCTGCTCCCCGAACACCTTGTGGACGGGACGGCGGTACAAATGACTGCCTATGCGTCGCGGCTTCGCGAGGTGCTTCCCGAGCTTTGGACCGACTACGCCCTCGTGACAGAGTTTGGCCAGTGGATCCATTTTCACACGGGTTATGCCTTGAGCGACGTGGAATGGGTGCTGCAGCGCGGCGACCGCCAAGTGGCCTACCTGCACCTCGGTGCGGACTTTTTGCTGCGCGACGCGTACGTCAAGCCGCGCGGAATTCACTGGCTTCCGGTGCGCGATGGCCAAGCCCTAGAAGGCGATCGCGTGCTCACCGACCTCGCCGGTCCGCTGTGCTTTGCGGGCGACTACCTCGAGAAGGGCGTCCAGCAACCCGCTCTCAAGGCAGGCGACCAAATGCTCTACCTCGGAACGGGTTCCAACGCCTACGCGTTGTGGTCACGGCACACCTCGCGCACGATTCCGGCCGTGTACGGCGTAGACTACGCGCTTCAAACGCTTACGGAACTCAGTCCGCGCGTCAATCCGTTCATCCCCGAAGGGTTTTAGTTAGGCTTCGGCCCTCAGAAACGTCAGATGCACATCCTGGTCAATGTCAGGGTGCAGGCTGCGCGACACCGGACACGTGTTCGCAATGCGGCGAAGGCCTTCCTCTTGGCGCTCAGTGGCGTCGGCCGCTAGGGTGAGGGTGAGGTGCACTTCGATGCGCGCGACGCGGCGCGGGTCGTTGGCCATGTGCTTGTGGGTCGTCGCTTCGGCGGCGAGGATGGGAAAATCCTTCATGTTCGCGTAAATCCCCATCGTGGTGACGATGCACGTCGTCAAACTGAGCGCGCACAGGTCGGTGGG
>DMDX01000145.1 GCA_003451355.1 Cryomorphaceae bacterium | reverse complement strand
TGTCAAACTGGTATTCGTTCTGGCCAGACGAATCGTAGTAAGTGATGTTCCCGATGCGCTCATTAAGACCGTAGATCGAAACCATGGCGCGGGCTTGCTTGGTGACCTTTTCAAGGTCGCTGAGGGCTCCCGTGGTGATGCGGCCAAAGATGACCTCTTCGGCGGCGCGTCCACCCATGGTGGCACACATCTCGTCGAGCATTTGCTCTTTGGACGTGAGTTGGCGCTCTTCGGGCAGGTACCATGCGGCACCTAATGAACGTCCGCGCGGAACAATCGTCACCTTAACCAACGGAGAGGCGTGTTCGAGCAGCCAGCTTACGGTGGCGTGTCCAGACTCGTGGTAGGCAATAATCTCTTTCTCTTCGGGAGTGATGAATTTGGACTTCTTTTCGAGGCCGCCGACGATGCGGTCCACGGCATCCAAAAAGTCTTGCTTCTCGATGACCTTCTTGTTCTTGCGTGCGGCCACCAGGGCGGCTTCGTTGCACACGTTGGCGATGTCTGCTCCGCTAAAACCAGGTGTTTGGCGCGCGAGGAACTCGACGTCTACGTCTTCGCCAAGCTTGAGCGGGCGAAGGTGAACTTGAAAAATCTCGATGCGCTCTGAAACCTCGGGAAGGTCTACATAAATGATGCGGTCAAAACGTCCGGCACGCATGAGGGCGCGATCCAAAATGTCGGCACGGTTGGTGGCGCCCATGACGATCACGTGCTCGTTGGTTCCGAATCCGTCCATCTCGGTTAGGAGCTGGTTGAGCGTGTTTTCGCGCTCGTCGTTGCCGCCGCTGAAGGCGTTGCGACCGCGGGCACGACCGATGGCGTCGATTTCGTCGATAAAGATGATGCTCGGCGACTTTTCTTTAGCCTGCTTGAAGAGGTCGCGCACACGGCTGGCTCCGACACCTACAAACATCTCGACAAAGTCTGAACCGCTCAGTGAAAAGAACGGAACCTTTGCCTCTCCGGCTACGGCCTTGGCGAGGAGTGTTTTGCCGGTTCCCGGAGGCCCGCTCAACAGCACGCCCTTGGGGATTTTACCGCCGAGGTCGGTGTATTTTTTGGGGTTCTTCAAAAAGTCGACGACTTCGAGGACTTCGTCTTTGGCTCCGTCGAGGCCCGCAACGTCTTTGAATGTGATTTTGACCGCGTTGTCGGCGTCAAACATTTGCGCACGGCTCTTGCCGATGTTGAAAATTTGTCCGCCAGGGCCGCCGGCACCGCCACCGCCCATGCGGCGCATGAGGAAGAACCATAGTGCAGCAAACAGCAAAATCGGAACCAGCCATGCAAGCGCTTCGCCCCAGTAGTTGGGCTCGTCTTTGTACTCTACGCTGACTTCGCCGAGGCTGGGATTCTGTGCGTAAAAGCGTTCCATGGCGCGGTCAAACGATTCCGCGGGCATTTCAAACACGTAGTGCGGACCCTGATTGGGCGCGTCGCCAATCGACGTTTTGGCCAATTCCTCGTACTCTTTGACGGCCGCCAGTGTGTCGGCCTTGATGAATACGTAGACCTCTTTGCTGTTGACCACCTTGACGCGGTCGACGTGGCCGCGCTGGATGCGCGTGCTCAGCTCGTTAAAGTTCGAGGGTTCGGTTTGGGTTCCGAACTGGCTTTGTGCAAACTGAAGGCCGAGCAGTCCGACAAAGACCGCAATGTAAATCCAGCTAAAGTTGAATTTGGGGAGGCCGCCCTTGGGCGCAGGCCCGGGCTTTGGGCCCTTGTTCTTTTTGCTCATCAGTAGTTAAACAGCTTCAACGAGGTATTGTTGCGGAAGCGCCACCGAGGGAGCATCTGCCCATAATCCTTCAAGATCATAAAAAGCGCGGGCTTCGCGCTGAAAGAGGTGTACTACGGTCGAAACGTAGTCCATAAGCACCCACTCAGACTGCTGGGCGCCTTCGACGTGCCATGGCTTGTCGTTGGCTTCCTCGCGGACGCGTTTGTGCACCGCATCGGCCATCGCGTTGACCTGGGTGGTGGATTGCGCCTCAGCGACAATAAAAAAGTCGCACACGGCGTTGTCGAGCCCGCGAAGGTCGAGTAGTAAGAGGTTTTCGCCCTTGATGTCGCTTACGCCTTCGATGGCGCTGCGTACAATCTGGGGAAGTTCAGCAAACGTTGCAGTCATTCGGTAAAATTACCCGCGGTTAAGCACAATTTGGGTGCCAATTTCTGAATGTGGCGGAATTGCCGCCGAATTCGCCGCATTTT
The DNA here is from genome assembly GCA_003451355.1 of Cryomorphaceae bacterium. Lineage (GTDB taxonomy): Bacteria > Bacteroidota > Bacteroidia > Flavobacteriales > Schleiferiaceae > TMED14. Next base: position 910 of record DMDX01000145.1, on the reverse strand, counting down.
TGCAGAATGCCGCCCGCGTCAAGTCAAATTAAGCACATCAAATTCAGCGAGTTGCCCTCCACTCAGGCGTGGGCGCACGCGAATTCTGCCCAATGGAATCCGGTCGGATGGACTGCCATAACGGCAGGTGCGCAGACCGAGGGGCGTGGCAGTGGCGGAACCCACTGGGCCGACATTCCCCATTCCAGCTTGCTCATGACCCTCGTGAGTCCAGCGCTAAAGTGGACGGCGTCCTACGTGTTTGTGCGCCATGCGCAGGCATCGCTTACCGTCGCGGAATGGCTCGAGTCCCGCGGGTACGCCGTGCAGCTCAAGTGGCCTAACGACCTGTACCTCAATGGACAGAAGTTGGGCGGATTCCTCACCGAAGCCTACTGGCAAGGCGGCATGTGCACGCGCTGGTTTCTCGGAATCGGAATCAACGTCACTCAAGCACCAGAGGGCTGCGCCTGGCTACCGGGCCTTGAACTGGACGGAATGGCCGAGCAGCTGGCGGCCCTACTTGCGTCGCACCTCGAGTCTCCCGTCGGGTCTGATGTTTTGGATCGCTACGCATCCAAGCTGCTCGGCTGGCGCCAACTCAATCGCTTTCGCGATCGGTCCACGGGCGAAACCTTTGCCGCTACGCCCAAATTCCTATCTCCGGATGGTCGCCTCGGAATCCAACTCGAGCACGGAAGCGTCCGCTGGGTGGGCCACAAGGAGTTGGAGTGGCTGGTTGGCTAGTTGGCGAGGTTGGCTCGTTTGTTTCTAGTTTCTAGTTACTTGTAGCGCCACGGTCGCAAATTAGAAACGCGTAACGACGAGCGCCTTGGGCGCAAACTAGAAACAGTTAACGAGTAACAGCATCAGCCGCGCAGCGGCTTTAGCTGCGAAGCAGCCCTAGCTCCGAAGGGGCCCTAGCGCGAGC
>DMDX01000163.1:1454-2570 GCA_003451355.1 Cryomorphaceae bacterium | reverse complement strand
TAACTGGTTGCTGGTTGCTGGTAACTGGTTACTGGTTGCTGGTAACTGGTTGCTAGCTGCTGGTTGCTGTTTACGAGCAACTTGTGACTGGTTACTGCTAACTGGTAACTGGTTGCTGGTTGCTGGTGACTCGTTGCTGGTTTCTGGTTTCTGGTTACTAGAAACGAGCAACTGGGTGCTCGAGGCCTCTGGCCCCGGAGCCTGCATCCACCACGTTCCGACCGCGGCGATGGCGACCGATGCGGCGGCGGCGTAGGGCCACCACAGGGTGCGGCGCTTGGGCTGGGCCTCGGGCTCGGCCTTGGGCAAGCTTGCGGCCACGCGGGCCCATGCTTCGGGGCGCGGGGAGGCTTGACCCTCACTGAGGGCTTCGCGAAACAGCTTGTCGACGTCCTTGGGGCTCATTGTAGATCAAAATTGGCGAGTCGGCGCTGCATCCACTGGCGGGCGCGGCTCAATTGGGACTTGCTGGTGGCTTCAGAGATTCCAAGCTGCTCGGCAATCTCGGCGTGGCTGTAGCCTTCGAGGGCGTACAAATTGAACACGGTTCGGTACCCGTCGGGCAACTGGCGCAAGAGTTCCATGAGTGCCTCGCGGTCGTGCAGTGAATCGGTGGCCGAAGAACCGGTGTCGGGAAGGGCGTCGGCACCCACCCACTCCACCTTGCGGCGGCGAAGCTCCATGAGGCACTCGTTCACGGCCGTGCGGCGCAGCCAGGCCGGTAGGGCCTTGGCCTCACGAATCGTGGGGAGTTGCTGAAACATTGTGGTCATCGTTCGAATCATTGCGTCTTCGGCGTCCGCCTCGTGGCTAAAGTAGCGTCGGCAGGTATACAGCACACGTGGCGCAAGCGCCTCATAGAGTGCGCGCTGCGCATCCAGTCGGCCTTGTAGGGCACCTTGAATGTGTGCGTACCATGCTTCCACTAGTTGGGGGCGGAATCCGTAAAAAAGATGCCCACCTTAACGCAAAGGTTGCACGGCCCTCTTAAAATTGTGCGACCTTTACTCAGACGCTGACATAAATAGCAAAGAATTCCGCCTAGATGCCCAAAAAAGGACCCAAGATTAACAAGGCCCACCGCTCGATGGATGCGGTTTCGCTGGCCAACCGCCT
>DMDX01000163.1:0-1165 GCA_003451355.1 Cryomorphaceae bacterium | reverse complement strand
GGGTTCCGCCTAAAAATGGAGATGGCGTACGCCACGGGCACCATCGAACTCACGTCGAGCGGAGCCGCATACGTCGTGCGCGGAGCCGGTTTGGACGACATCTACATTCGCCAGGGCAGCACGGGGCTTTCGTTCGGAGGCGACCGCGTCAAAGTCCTCGTCTACCCCCAAAAGGCGGGCAAAAAGTTCGAGGGCGAAGTCGTCGAGGTAGTCAGCCGCGCGCGCAGCCGCTACGTCGGCGAGGTGCAGCCACATGCCCAAGGAGCCTTCATTCTGACTGACGGCCGCAAGGTGGGTCGCGACTTTTTTGTCCCGAAGCAGTACTTAGGCACAGCCCAGGGCGGCCAAATGGTGGTGCTCGAATTCGTAGAATGGACCGACGCCGAACGAGCACCGGTAGGCAAAGTGGTCGAAATTCTCGGCGAACGCGGCGAGCACGAGACCGAAATCCACGCGATCATGGAGGAGTTTGGGCTCCCTTGGAACTTCCCCGCCGAGGTAGAGGCTGAGGCTGCGCGGATTCCGCTGGTTTTGGATCCGCTCGAAATCGCCCGCCGCCGCGACCTGCGCACAACGCTCACGTTTACGATCGACCCCGTCGACGCCAAAGATTTTGACGACGCACTCAGCATTCGACCCCTTCAGGACGGACTCTGGGAAGTGGGCGTGCACATCGCCGACGTGACCTACTACGTGCGGCCCGGAACCTTGCTCGAGCAAGAGGCCGTCGAGCGCGCTACCTCGGTCTACCTAGTCGACCGCGTGGTGCCGATGCTGCCCGAAATCTTGTCGAACCAAGTGTGCTCGCTACGCCCGCGCGAGGACAAGTTCACCTTTTCGGCCATTTTTGCCATGGACGAGTCCGGAGCGGTCCACGACCGCTGGTTTGGGCGCACGGTGATCCATTCCGACCGCCGATTCGCCTATGAAGAGGCGCAGGCCGTGCTCGAGGGCGACGAAGATCCGCTCGCATCAGAGCTGCGCCTCATGGACCGCATGGCCAAGGCCCTCCGCACCCAGCGGATGAACGACGGCGCCATTGCGTTTGACCGTGCCGAGGTAAAGTTCCGCCTTGACGCCAACAACCAGCCGATCGGAGCCTACGTCAAAGAGGCTAAAGACTCGAATAAGCTCATCGAAGAGTTCATGCTGCTCGCCAACCGCG
>DMDX01000121.1:1719-2986 GCA_003451355.1 Cryomorphaceae bacterium | reverse complement strand
CATGGACTCCTTTGTGAGCGGAATCGACAAAATCCGCAAGGAGCGTCTGTTTACAGTGGTGCACGGCGAGGGCAAGCCACGGAGCTACCTGATTCCGTTCGCCATTCTTGTCGCGCTGTACTACGGCTGGGATTGGTACCGCAAGCGTAAAAAGGCCTAAAGACGATGCGTGGATGGTTTCTGGTTTCTTGCTTCTCGTTGGCCTTCGGCCTGGGGGCGCAGACCGTGGACACCGTCGCCGTTCGCGCAGACCGTGCCGAGCGCTGGGACCAGCTCAGCGACAACCAGTTAATCCGCATTGAATGGGCCGCCCGAACGTGGTCCTGGCCAGCCGACAGCCTAACGGGTCGCATGATGCGCACCGCAATGGGTCTCAAGCGCGATTCGCTGCTCGTATGGCTTGAAGAGGGCGGGCCAGTAGGCGAGGTGCGCAAGCGGGTTGAGGCGATCACGCAGCGCCGCTACCAAGTGGCGACCGAGGCCTTCAACTATACCGGCGACATTCGGGGCTTGGATTTGTCGCTCTACTGGTACGGAATCTACGATGTCGAGGGGATGTGGAAGTTGCGTCCCGTGCGGGTCAAGGCAGAACTCAGTGAGTTTCCGTCGGGGAGCGGTGGCCTTGAGTTTGACATCCGCACGAACCTCGAGCAGGGCAGCCATTTCTTGTTCGGCAGCCCCGTGCGCCTTGACAGTGCCGACCTGGGTTTGGTGCGCGAAGGTTCCGCGGTGCTGATGCCCGGAGGCCAAGCGGACCTCGGGTCACTTACCGCACGCGACAAAATGTACCGGGGCAACTACGTGCTGTTTGCCACTGGCGCCGTACAGGGTGTGGGCGTCGACTGCCCTGAGCTTCGCGACTATCAGCTCATTTTGGGCCATCGTATGGGCGACCGAAACTGGGCGCAGCTTGACAGCTTGGCTCCGGTGGTTGACAGCCTGTCGTCGTGCCCTCCCGAAGTCTACTGGAGCGGCGATTTGATGGGCGACGGCAAGCCTGATGCGCTGCTGTACCAAAAGGTTCCGGGCGGAATTCGGCTTATGCTCTACCTGAGCGATGCGGTTCCGAACGAGGAGGAGCTGTGGGCGCGGGTGGCGGAGTGGCGGATGAGCTACTAGAAACTAGTTACGAGCAACTAGTTACTGGTTACTCGGTTCTGGCTCTTGGCACGTGGCAGACTTGAGGCCTACCTTCGGGTTCACACCCCTGAATCCAAACCAGACATGGCCCTCGACCTCAAAACGGAACGCAACGCAGACGAACTCA
>DMDX01000121.1:0-1452 GCA_003451355.1 Cryomorphaceae bacterium | reverse complement strand
GATTCCGACGCCCCCCAAGTTGAAATCGGCGCATTCGCGGCCGACGGAATGTACGCTGAGCACGGGGGATGTCCCTCTGCGGGCGTGGTGGTCGTGCTAGGACGCATCGCCGGCCGCACCTGCATGGTGGTGGCCAACGACCCGACGGTGAAGGCGGGGGCATGGTTCCCGATGACCGGTAAAAAAAACCTGCGCGCCCAAGAAATTGCGATGGAGAACCGGATTCCGATCCTTTATTTGGTGGATTCCGCCGGCGTGTACCTGCCGATGCAGGACGAGATTTTCCCTGACAAAGAGCACTTTGGGCGAATTTTTCGCAACAACGCGGTGATGAGCAGCCTTGGGATTCCGCAGCTGTCGGCCGTAATGGGATCCTGTGTGGCTGGCGGAGCCTACCTGCCCATCATGAGCGACGAGGCCCTCATCGTCGAGGGCACCGGCAGCATCTTTTTGGCCGGAAGCTACCTCGTCAAAGCCGCCATCGGCGAAGAAATCGACAACGAAACCCTTGGCGGAGCCACCACCCACACCCAAATCAGTGGCGTGTGCGACTACAAGGCCAAGGACGACGACGATGCGCTGCGCACGCTGCGCGGACTCGTGGACAAGCTGGGTACCCGGCCCACCGCGGGATTTGACCGCGTGGCGCCGCAGGCTCCGGCCGTGGCCCCCGAAAAAGTCTACGAGCGCATGCCCGTCGACGGCAAGCCCTACCCGGTGCGCGCGCTGCTCGAGTGCCTGGTCGACGCCGACTCGATGATCGAGTACAAGGCCGACTACGGCAAAACCATTATCACGACCTACGCCCGCATCGACGGCTGGGCGGTCGGAATCGTGGCGAACGAGCGCCAAGTGGTCAAGTCCGGCAAGGGCGAAATGCAGATTGGCGGCGTAATCTACTCTGACAGCGCCGACAAGGCCGCGCGCTTCATCGCGAACTGCAACCAGAAAAAAATTCCGCTCGTCTTCGTGCAAGACGTGACCGGATTCATGGTGGGCTCGCGCTCAGAGCACGGCGGAATCATCAAGGACGGAGCCAAAATGGTCAACGCCGTCGCCAACAGCGTGGTGCCCAAATTCACGGTGATCACGGGCCACTCGTTCGGAGCCGGCAACTACGCAATGTGCGGGAAAGCCTACGACCCGCGCCTCATCGTCGCATGGCCCACCGCCAAAATCGCCGTAATGGGCGGGGATCAGGCTGCCAAAGTGCTGCTTCAGATCGAAAAATCCCGCACCGCAGACCTCTCGGCAGAGGCCGAGCAGGAGCTGCTTCAGCGCATCCGCGCCCGCTACGAGGCCCAAATGAGCCCGTATTATGCGGCCGCCCGCCTCTGGATCGATGCCATCATCGACCCCCTCGATACACGCACTGTGCTCTCAATGGGAATTGAGGCGGCAAACCAAGCTCCGATCGAGCGCGCCTACAACCCGGGGGTGCTGCAGACCTAA
>DMDX01000004.1:8944-10081 GCA_003451355.1 Cryomorphaceae bacterium | reverse complement strand
CCCAATTGATGACCCCTTGGGTAGTCAAGCGGCTGTTGGGTAAAATCACTGAAATGTCGTCGCGCGTCTTGATTTTGGTGGTCCGAAGGCCGACTTCGTGGACTTTCCCGACGATTCCGTCGACCTCGACAATGTCACCGGCGGCGACGGATCGGTCGCTAAGTAGCACGATTCCCGAAATAAAATCCTTAAACGTGTCCTGTAGACCGAGTCCCAGACCCACAAAAAGTGCGGTCGACGACGCGAGAATGACGGTGATTTGCACCCCGATAAAATCAAGTGTAAACAGCACGCTGAGCGTCCACACCACATACGTGATGATTTGGCCAAGGGCGTACGCGGAACCGCGCTCAATCCGCCTTCGCAGCACCGCCCGATTCAATGCAGTGCGAATCAAAAAGGTGAGCAGGCGGGTCACCCCAAGGATGAAGAGAACCTGGCCAACCTCGTAGACGGTGACGTCGAAGTTTTTGTAGGTGAGGAGCTGGAATTCCAGCAGGTTTTGCAGCGTCATGTTGTCCTAAGTTACGGCTTCATTCGAATCCACTTCCAGAGGTCGGCGTAGGTCGGCTTTTTGCCGTAGCTCAGGATTCCGACGCGGTAAATGCGCCCGGCGATCCAGACTGTGCCTAAGAATCCGAGGACCATCAGCGACATGCTGGCCGCGACCTCGTACCAGGGTACTCCGAACGGAATCCGGATCATCATCGCAATCGGCGCCGAGAACGGAATCAAGGACAGCGCCACCGCCAAGGGGCCGTGCGGATTTTCCATGATGCTGGTGGCGAGAATAAACGTAAGCACCAGTGGAAGGGTCAGCGGAAGCATGAACTGCTGCGTGTCCGTCTCGCTGTCCACGGCCGCGCCCACGGCGGCAAAAAGCGCCCCGTAAAACAAGTAGCCCGACAAGAAGTAGAATACAAACATCCCAATCAGGGCAGGCAGGTTGAGGCTGTCGAGGGTGCCGAGGGCGGACTGGATTCCGCTCAATTCAGGCGCTGCTTGACCAGCCGCACTCAGGGCGGCCACTTGTTCGGGGTCTGGCGAAAGCAAGCCCATCGAACCGATTGCGGTCGCAGCGAGGGCGGTGAGGGCGATCCAGATTCCGAACTGCAAAAGGCCCACGGTGGCGATGCC
>DMDX01000004.1:5996-8708 GCA_003451355.1 Cryomorphaceae bacterium | reverse complement strand
TACAAAAAGGTGAACATGTAAATCAGAATGCCCGCAAAGAACCCGGCGGCGGTTTTGATTTCGGTTCCGGACGCTTCGCTGCCCTCGTCACTGAGTTCAAATGCTTGAACACTGGCCTCGGACTTGGCCTTGGTCACCACCGCGGGGTCGACGCCAAAGTGGCGCAGCTTGCCCTCGTAGGCAAAGCGCTCGAGTAGGCCTTCAAGTTCGCTGGCCACGCCGAGCGGAGCCGTTTCAAGCGTGTACAGTTTGGCGTTCTTGAGGCTGTATTCAGGGTCGTTGTTGACGGATTCGGGAACGTACAGCAGTCCGTCCACGTCTTCGCGGGTGCGTACGAGCTCCAAAGCCTGCTCTTCACTGACTTCTTTGGGGTCAAAGTAGGCCAAGTTGGCGCCTTCGACCTTGGGTGTGCCCGGCAGCACGTAGCTGTGGTCGACGACGATGAGGTTGAGGTCTTCGGATTCGCTCGACATTGCGATGAGGGCCGGAGCCAGCATCAGCCCCACAAACAGCATGGGGCCGAGCAGGGTCATGACCAAGAAGCTCTTTTTGCGAACGCGCGTGGTGATTTCACGCTGGGCTACGAGTAAAAACGGTTTCATGCGCCTTGAACGGTTTGAACAAATAAATCGTGGATGCTGGGCACCACCTCTTCAAATTGGTAGACGTTGACCTGCGGGGCCAATGCTGCGAGCAGGCGCGACGCGCCGTCAATTTCGGCGCGGAACCGGGCCGCCACAATTCCCTGGGCCTCTCGACGGTGGTCGATCAGCTCAGCGCCCTCGGGGAGGTTGAGGTTGGTCGGGTCTTCGCTGCGGTAGCGCAGTACAAACTGCCCCGAGCGGTGGCGGTCCTTGAGCTCTTGAATGCTTCCGTGCAGTACGTTCTGGCCCTGGTTGACCAAAGCGATGTGGCTGCAGAGCTCTTCGACGCTCTCCATTCGGTGGGTCGAAAAGATCAGAGTGCGGCCTTCGCGGTTCAGACGCAGCATTTCTTCGCGGATCAGTTGCGCGTTGATGGGGTCAAATCCCGAGAAGGGTTCGTCAAAAATGAGCAGTTCGGGTTCGTGCAGCACGGTCGTGATGAACTGGACCTTTTGGGCCATGCCTTTAGAGAGGTCGCTGACTTTTTTGTCCCACCAGCCCTGGAGTTCCCAGCGCTCAAACCATGCGCGAAGGCGCTGCTTGGCGTCCGAGGTTGAGAGTCCGCGCAGCTGTGCCAGGTACATGGCCTGTTCGCCCACCTTCATGCCTTTGTACAGGCCGCGCTCTTCGGGCAGGTAGCCGATGCGCTTCGTGGCATCTGGCCCCAGCGGAGCCCCAAAGAGCTCAATTCGGCCCTCGTCGGGCGCCAAAATGCGGTTGGCGATGCGGATGAAGGTGGTTTTGCCGGCTCCGTTGGGTCCGAGGAGGCCAAAAAGGCTGCCTTGCGGAATCTCCATGTCGAGGCCGCGAAGGGCGTGGTGCGACGCGTAGCGCTTGTGCAGGCCGGTGGCGGTAAGGGCGTTCATGCGAGTTGCTGGTTGCTGGGTTACTAGTTACTAGTTGCTAGAGGCTAGTTGCTGGTTGCTGGTTGTGGTTCAGACCAAGATGTTAAGAATCCGATGGCCTCGTCCACCGAGCGCACGGCGTCGACGACAAGGTAGCTGCGTTGGTCTTTTTGCTTCATTTGAAAGCGCTGCGGATTGCGCTGCAGGTCACGCAAAAACTGACCCAAAACGTGTTCCGGAATCGAAAAGTCGGCGTCGTCCGGGAAGTAGGCCATCAGCTTGCCCATTTTGATGCGGATTTTCTCCATGCCCATACTCTGGCCGAGCCAGCGAATGTGCAGTGAACGCAGCAGATTTTCTGCGGCCGCCGGCAGGGCTCCGAATCGGTCGACCAAACCGAGGCGGTAGGCATCGAGCGCCTCGGGGCCGGGCAACGCGTCGAGCTCGCGGTAAATGCGAAGGCGTTCCTCGACCGAATTGACGTAGGAGTCGGGCAGCAGCAGTTCCCAGTCGGTGTCGAGCTGGCACTCGCGGGTTTGCGACCAACCGCCGCGTTGGTCCTCGTAGAGGTCCTTGAACTCGGATTGCTTGAGCTCTTCGACCGCTTCGGCGAGCAGCTTTTGGTAGGTTTCAAAGCCCAGGTCGTTGATGAATCCGGACTGTTCCGCGCCCAAGAGGTCGCCGGCGCCGCGGATTTCGAGGTCGCGCAGGGCAATTTTGAATCCGGAACCCAGGTCGCTAAACTGTTCAAGGGCTTGCAAACGCTTGCGAGCTTCTTCGGGCAGCCCGCCCAGCGGGGGCGAAACGAGGTAGCAAAACGCCTTGCGGTTGCTGCGGCCCACCCGTCCGCGCATCTGGTGCAGGTCGCTGAGGCCAAACATGTGCGCGTCAAGGATTACGATGGTGTTGGCGTTGGGCACGTCCAAGCCGTTTTCGACGATGGTGGTGCTGACAAGAACGTCAAACTTCTGCTCCATGAATCCCACGATCAGCTCCTCCATCTCGTGGCCGTTCATTTGGCCGTGGCCGGTGGCGATTCGGGCATCCGGAACCAGTCGCTGCAGCATTCCCGCCACCTCGCTCAGGTTTTGGATGCGGTTGTTGATCACATACACCTGTCCGCTCCGGCTGATTTCGTAGCTAATGGCGTCCCGCAGGCGCTCTTCGTTGAATCCAATCAGGTAGGTGTCCACCGGCTGTCGGTTGGGGGGCGGAGTCGTCAT
>DMDX01000004.1:0-5652 GCA_003451355.1 Cryomorphaceae bacterium | reverse complement strand
CCCAGGATTCGGTGGGTTCCGATCAAAATATCGATTTTCCCGTCCTCGAGATCCTGCAGCACCACCTTGGTCTCTTTGGCCGTCCGCGACCGGTTGAGGTAGTCGACCCGCGCGGGCAGTCCGTCCAAACGTTTGCTAAACGTGCGAAAGTGCTGAAACGCCAGCAACGTCGTCGGAACCAGCACCGCCACTTGCTTGCTGTCGGCCACAGCCTTGAAGGCGGCGCGCACCGCGATTTCAGTTTTACCAAAGCCCACGTCGCCGCAAATCAGGCGGTCCATGGGGATCGGCGATTCCATGTCTGCCTTGACGTCGGCCGTGGACTTCATTTGGTCGGGCGTGTCTTCGTAGGCAAACGAGGCTTCGAGCTCGTGCTGCAGGTAGCTGTCGGGGCTGAATGCAAAACCTTTGGCTTCGCGCCGCTTCGCATACAGCTTGATCAGGTCAAACGCGACCTCTTTGACGCGGCGCTTGGTCTTGCTCTTGGCGTTTTGCCAGGCCGGTGATCCCAACTTGCTGAGCGACGGTTCAGTGCCCTCTTTGGTGGCGTAGGGCGCAATCTTGTGCAGGCTGTGAATGCTCAGGTACAGCACGTCGCTGTCGCGGTAGACGAGTTTGATGGCTTCTTGCTTGACGCCGCCGACGTCGATCTTTTGTAGGCCGCCGAACTTGCCGATTCCGTGGTCAATGTGCGCCACAAAGTCACCCACTTGAAGCGCGTTAAGCTCTTTAAGCGTTAGCGCTTGGGCCTGCTCGTGCTGGTCGCGAATCGTGAAGCGCTGGTAGCGCTCAAACAAGTCGTGGTCGACGTAGGCGATGAGGCCGGCTTCGGGGTCTTCCCAGCCGCGGTGCAGGGCTCCGTCGATCCAATTCACCTCGAGCCCCTCGTTCAGGTCGTGCAAAATGGCCTTGAGGCGCTCGCGCTGGCTCTCTTGGCCGCACATAATCCACAGCGCGCGCCCGGCCTGTCGGTGGCCGTCGAGCGTTTTTGCGAGCAGGTCGAACTTCTTGGCAAAGGCGGGCTGGGCCAGGGTGTGCCACGATGCGGAATCGCTCGGAACTCCATCCACCGCAATGCCCCGACCGGCCAACTCGCGGTCCCACTCGGCTCCGCGCACATAGAGCTCGTGGGGCTCGAGGCGGCGCACCACGCTGTGCAGTCCGACAAATGCCTCTTCGGCCAGGCGGTAGACGCGGTCGAGCTTTTCAAGTGCTACTTCGGGCCGCTCGATCCACACCAGTGCCTTGGGGCCAGCGTAGGCCGTCAGCGACTCGCGCCGCTCGGTGCTCGACTTGTCTTCGACGTTCGGTACCAGTGTCATGCGGTCCACCCGCTGCAGCGTCAGCTGGTCGACGACGTCAAACGTGCGGATGCTTTCGACTTCGGAACCGAAAAACTCTAGGCGGTGCGGCTCGGGGTGGGCGAATGAGAACACGTCGACGATTCCGCCCCGAACCGAGAACTGGCCGGGCTTTTCGACAAAATCCACGCGCTCAAAGTGCAGCTCAAAGAGGTACTCATTCAGAAATCCCACGTCGAGGCGGGCGCCCACGGCAACCTCCATGCTTCGCGCGTCAAGCTGGCCCCGAGTGATGACCTTTTCAGCGATGGCCTCGGGGTAGGTGACCACAACAATCGGTTGGTCGCCGCGAAGCCGGTCCAAAACCTCTGCGCGCAATCCGATGTTGGAGTTGTCGGTTTGGTCGCGGTCGGCGTAGGGGCGGCGGTAGGAATCCGGAAAAAACAGCACCGACCCCTGAGGGAGAAGTTTTTCGAGGTCGTTCAAAAAGTACGCGGCCTCTTCTTTGTCGCTGCGCAGCACGACGATGGTCTGCTTAAGTTCAGTGAGGGCAGAGGCGGCCACTAAAGCGGGCAGCGAACCGGCGGCGCCCGAAAGGGCTACGCGCTCGCCTAGGGGCGCAGTGGCCCAGTGGCGCAGAAAATCGTTGAGGCGGCGGTCGCCGCGGTAAAGACGTAGGAGTGAGTTCGGTTCGGCCACAAATAGCTTCAGCCGCGAAGAAATCCCTCGGCTTCGAGGACCATCGCGGTAGAGCCAACAAAGTACGGCACCCTTTGGTGAAGTTCTTCAGGCTTGAGGTCCAAAATCCGCTCAAATCCATCGGTGGCCCGTCCGCCCGCCTGCTCGGCGATAAAGGCGAGCGGATTGCACTCGTACAGCAAGCGCAGCTTGCCTTTGGGACTCTTGGTTCCGGTGGGGTAGATGTAGATTCCGCCCTTGAGCATGTTGCGGTGAAAATCGCTCACCAGCGACCCGATGTAGCGCGACGTATAGGGTCGGTCGGTCGCCGGATCCAGCTCTTGGCAGTACTTGATGTAGCGCTTGACTCCGTCAGGGAAGTGCACGTAGTTGCCCTCGTTGATCGAGTAAATCACGCCGCGTTCGGGCATGCGAATGTTCTCGTGGCTGAGCAAAAAGGTTCCGAGCGAAGGGTCAAGTGTGAAACCGTGCACGCCGTGGCCGGTGGTGTAGACCAAAATGGTCGACGAGCCGTAAATCACGTAGCCCGCGGCAACTTGCGCGCTGCCGGGCTGCAGAAAGTCCTCGAGCTGCACGGGCGTCCCGATCGGCGTGACCCGACGGTAAATGCTAAAAATGGTTCCGATCGACACGTTGACGTCGACGTTGCTCGAGCCGTCCAATGGATCCATGGCGACGATGTACTTGGCGTTGGCGTGAATGGGGTCGGTAAAGGCGATGAAATCTTCCATCTCTTCAGAGGCTACGCCTGCCACTTCGCCACGCTGGCGCAAGGCCTTGATAAACACGTCGTTGGCGTACACGTCGAGCTTCATTTGGCGCTCGCCCTGTACGTTGTCGTCGTCGGTGGCGCCGAGAATATCGGCGATTCCGGCTCTATTGATTTCGCGGTTGACGACTTTGGCGGCCAAGCGAATGGCCGAAAGAAGGGCGGTCAGCTCCCCTTTGGCATAGGGAAACATTTCTTGGTTTTCGACCAAGTACTCGCCCAGCGTAATAGCGCGTGCTGCACTCATAGCGTGGTTATCAAGGGTTGCGGTAAAGATAGCGGAATCGCTGTACTTTCGCTGTGTGGAGGCCCATTCCGTGGAAATTATGATTCGCAAAGCAACTGCGGCCGACGTGCCTGCGGTGCTCGGACTCGTGCGCACTTTGGCGGAATTCGAACGCGCCCCCCACGAAGTCACCCTGACGGAATCCCAAATGGTCGCCGATCTTGAATCAGGCCATTTTGAGGCCTGGTTGGCGTGGAATCCCCGCGGCGAGGCCCTCGGACTGGTGCTGTGCCACCGCCGCTACTCAACTTGGAAGGGTCTAACCGCCCACCTCGAAGACCTGGTGGTGCTTGAGTCCTACCGCGGTCACGGCCTCGGTCGCCGCCTGCTCGAGGTCGCTGTGGCTTGGGCGCAATCCATTGGCGCCCAGCGTCTCCATTGGGAGGTCCTCGACTGGAACCAGCCCGCCATCGACTTTTACGAGGGCCTCGGGGCTGACCTTAACCGCGATTGGATTCCGTGCCGCTTGGCCGGGGACGCGCTTACCCAATTCACCTTTCGCTACCCCCGTTTGCTTTGAGTACGTGGTCCATTTTTAAATTCGGCGGAGCCTCGGTCAAAGACCCCGAAGCCCTGCGCAACGCCGTGCGCCTGGTGCGCGCCTACGGAACCCATCCGCTGCTCGTCGTCGTTTCGGCCATGGGCAAAACCACCAACGCCCTCGAGCGCTACATCCAGGCCCGCGAGTTGGGAGACACTGCCGCCGCCGCTGTGGAGCTCGACGGCATTAAAGCCTTTCACGGCCAAATGGCGCGCGATCTTGGGCTGCTCGACGCCGAGTTGCAGGCCCAGCTCAACGCGCTTTGGGCTGCGGCTGAGCGCGTGGATTCACTTCAAGCCTACAATCCGCGCTACGACGCGGTCGTTTCACTTGGTGAGTTGGCTTCGTCGCGCATCCTTGCCGCCGCACTCAAGGCCGACGGCCAAGATGCGGCATGGCTCGACGCCCGCGAGGTCTTGGCGACCGACGCCGTCTACCGCCGGGCCACGGTGGATTGGGTCCAAACTGCCGCCCGGACCGCTGCCGCACTCGCTCAGCCCGCCGCGGTTACCGTCACCCAAGGCTTCATCGGTGCGGCTCCCGACGGATCCACCACGACGTTGGGCCGTGAGGGTTCCGACTACAGTGCAGCAATTTTTGCCAACGTACTCAAGGCGAGCAGCTTGAGCATTTGGAAGGACGTTCCAGGCATGCTCAGCGGCGACCCCAAGGTGTTTCCGTCGGTGGTTCGCCTCGAGCAGGTTCCGTACCGCGAGGCCATCGAGCTGGCCTTTTACGGCGCCAGCATTATCCATCCCAAGACCATTCAGCCGCTCGAACAGGGCGAAACCACCCTGCGCATCCGATCCTTCGTCGACCCCGACGCCCCCGGAACCGAAGTCGGCCCCTTTGCCGCTCTGACGCCTGAGGTTCCGTGCTGGATTCGCCACGAAAACCAGGTGTTGATTGAGGTTTCTAGCCGAGATCTCAGCTTTTTGTCAGAGGGCCACCTCAGCGAAGTCTACCGAATTTTTGCCGAAGAGGGCCTGCTGGTGCGCGCCGCCCAGCACACCGCCTTGTCGACCCGGTTTGCGGTGAACGACGACCGCGTAGCGGTTCCGCTCGCCCTCGAACGCCTCAATAGCCCCTACCGCACCACTGCCGAATATGGACTTAGGCTGACCACAGTGAGCCGCCCCGACGCAGAGTCCCTGGCCACCTTGCTCGCCGTGGGACCGCTACGCATGATGTTACGAAATCATGAAGTCGCCCAGGTGCTGACGGCACCGAACTAACTTAGCTGCATGAAGACAAAGCCGCTGATTTCCATCGACGAAGTACGCGGCTTTTTGGGCTGGCCTGCTGTCGCCCGTCCATTGATTTGGGTGCTGTTTACCGTGCTGGGTTGGCACCGCCTCAACCGCGTCTATGCCCGCTACGCCGACCGTCAGGGGCCTGAATTTGCGCGGGCGTTGCTGGCTTCGCGCGGAATCAAACTTCGCTTGTTCCCCAGCGACTTGGATCGAATTCCGCGTTCGGGAGGCGTCGTGTTCGCCGCCAACCACCCCCTCGGAGCCATGGACGGCCTCGCCCTGCTGCACACCATCGCCGCCGTGCGTCCGGACGTTCGCCTGGTGGGCAACGCCCTGCTCGAGCGCATCGAACCCCTTAAGCCCTACTTGATTGGCGTCGTTCCGTTTGAGGGTGCGCACCGCAACCCCGTGGCCTCGGGGCGCGGACTCCTAGAGGCCAAACAATGGGTCGAAGAGGGCGGAGCCCTTATTATTTTTCCCGCTGGCGAGGTTTCGTCGTGGTCGCTGGGTCGCTGGGGCGTGCATGACCGTCCGTGGTCGCGCGCCAGCCAACGCTTTTTGCGCGAAGTCAAGGCGCCTGTTATGCCGGTCGACGTTCGGGCCTCGCTCTCGTGGCACTTCTATGTCCTTGGCCTACTGGGTCCATGGGTGCGAACCGTTCTTTTGCCCTCTGAGGCGGTTCGCCCGCGCCGGTTCTTCAGCATTGACTTACGCTGGGGCAAGCCACTTAAGCCCGAGTCCGCCCAGTCTACCGAGGAGTTCGCCGATGCGGTGCGCCAGCGCCGCAGGCAGCTGCGCACGGT
>DMDX01000014.1:4733-5923 GCA_003451355.1 Cryomorphaceae bacterium | reverse complement strand
TGAGCTCGTGCGAACTCAGGCCTGTCCCCGCCTTGGGCGAGTACGGCTGAATGGTGTAGCCCTTATAGAGCAGGTTTTTGCGGTGCAGTTCACCCAGCAGCCACCACACCGACTCGATGTACTTGGTGGTGTAGGTGACGTAGGGGTTTTCTTGGTCGACCCAGTAGCCCATTTGCTCGGTCAGACGGTTCCACACGTCGGTGTAGCGCATGACGGCCTCGCGGCAGGCGGCGTTGTAGTCCGCGACGCTGATCGTCTTGCCGATGGCTTCTTTGGTGATTCCCAGCTCTTTCTCTACGCCCAACTCGACGGGCAGCCCGTGGGTGTCCCATCCCGCACGGCGGTCGACGCGGAATCCCTGTTGGGTTTTGTAGCGGCAAAAAAGGTCTTTGATGGCGCGGCCCATGACGTGGTGAATGCCGGGCATCCCGTTGGCTGAGGGCGGACCCTCGTAAAACACAAACGACGGAGCGCCTTCGCGCAGCGACTTCTCAAATACGCTATCGGACTTCCAGTACTCAAGGATTTCGCGCTGGATTTCGGGCAGGTTCAGCGGCCCGCGCTCGGTAAAACGCTGGCTCATAAGGCGGCGATGCACTTGAGTTCCACGGCGATGGGCGTCGGGAGGGCCGTGACTTGCACCGTGGTGCGGCAAGGCTTGGGGTCCACGTCGGCAAAGTACTCGGCGTAGATGCGGTTGAAGGCCACAAAGTCGCGCTTCATGTCGGTCAAAAACACGGTGATGTCTACGAGCTGGTCCCAGCGTCCGCCGGCCTCTTCGAGCGCGGACTTCACGTTGGCCATTACGCTGTGGACTTGGTCTTCAAAGCTGAATTCCAAATAGTTTCCGTTGGCGTCGAGCTTTAGACCCGGCACCGAGCTGGCCGCCGCCGGACTCTTGGGCAGGCGCGGACCCATTCCCGAAATAAACAGCAAGTTGCCCACGCGCCGCGTAGCGGGGTAGCTTCCGACGGGCTGTGGCGTATTGGATTCTGCAGACATAGCTGCAAAGGTAATCGCTGCACTTTGCGGGTGCGGAACCTTCTACTGGCTTTTGGCTGCTGGCTTCTCTCTTTTGGTTTCTAGCTACTGGTTTCTCGTTGCGTTCTGGACTAATGCCGTGCAGCGATGAGCCAACCTCGCTAATCGGCTAATCTCAGCTAATCCTGCCAACGAGCTAACCTAGCTAA
>DMDX01000014.1:3905-4474 GCA_003451355.1 Cryomorphaceae bacterium | reverse complement strand
AGGCGGTCGGCGATGAGGCGCTGCGCGGTTAAAATTTCGGAATCTTCGACCGTGTGAATCGCGGCCACCGTAGACTGAATGACGGGAAAATTCACGTCGCCGAGCTCGGTGCGCATGCCGTCGCAGACGGTTTGGGGGTTGCTGTTGTGCTCGATCTGGCCGGACGCGAGGCTGCGGGCCGCGTCGTCGGCCCCGGTGGGCTCGCCGGCGAATACGCGCACGGAGGTTCCGTGGAGCTCGTTCCAACGGGCAACGGCGAAGCCGGTTCCGGCCAAAAGACCGCCACCGCCGACGGGAACCCCCACCCAGTCGAGCGCAATGCCGCGGGAGGCGCAGTCTTCGAGCAGTTCCCAGGCCGCTGAACCCTGGCCCAAGATGACGGGAGCTTGGTTAGAGGGGTGAATTTCTACGGCACCCGTGGCCGCGACCACCTCGGCGACGGCCTCGATGCGGGCCGCTAGCGTGGGCGTGCACTCGACGATGCGTCCGCCCGCGGTGCGCACGGCGTCTTTTTTGAACTGCGGTGCGTTGCTCGGCATGACGACGGTGCAGGGAATCCCGAGTGCGGC
>DMDX01000014.1:3036-3688 GCA_003451355.1 Cryomorphaceae bacterium | reverse complement strand
GCGGGAAGCCCTTGTGCAGCCAACTCGCGCAGGGCGTTGGTCACGCCGCGCATTTTAAAGGCTCCGGATTTTTGAAAGTTTTCGCACTTAAAATGGAGCTCGGCCCCGGCCCAAGTGTCCAGGCTCGTGGAATGCAGCACGGGCGTGCGGTGCAGCGAGGGGGCGAGTTGCGCGTAGCGCTCCGCAAGCGCCGAAGGGTTTAAAAACGGGGCAAAGTAGGGGTCAATCGGGGCCATCATCGTACCCAAAGTTCGGGACTTCAGCCCCCTGTGCCCAAACGAACTGGGTATAAATGAAAAACGCCGCTTTTTACAGCGACGTTTCACAACCCTTGATGAATCCGCCCCATATGAGGGAATTCTTTGCAAACATAGTAATAAAACGACTTAGTGTACAAACCACCATAACAAATTTTTTTTCTTCGCCAATCCGAGCGCAGCAGACGGCCTACCTTTAGCCCCATGTCGGGCGTAAAAAAGCTCTTTGGGGACGCGGCCTTGTACGGCTTGAGCAGCATTCTTGCGCGCTTACTCAATTTTTTGCTCACACCGCTGCTCACGGTCGCACTGACCAAGGCAGAATACGGAGTCAACAGCCTGCTGTACGTGTCGGTGGCCTTCGCTATGGTGCTGCTCACGTACGGAATGGAAAC
>DMDX01000014.1:0-2868 GCA_003451355.1 Cryomorphaceae bacterium | reverse complement strand
TCGACGGCGATGACCATGCTGCTCGCCACCACGGGAATCTTTGTGGCCGTGCTCGCGTGGACCTACGCTGGTGCAGCAGACTTCTTCAACCTCGCCGCGCACCCCGAATACGTGCTTTGGACGGGGTTAATCATTGCGATGGACGTGCTCGCGGCGGTTCCGTTTGCCCGCCTTCGCGCCCAGCAGCGCGCCAAGCGCTTCGTCACGATTAAAACGGCACAGATTGCCCTCAACCTCATTCTGAACTACGCCTTTTTTGCGGTGCTTCCCGCCGCGGTGGAGGGGTGGCCGCAGCTTCAGGTGGGCTGGGTCCTCATCGCCAACATGGCGGCGAGTGGCCTCATGATGCTGCTCTTGGCGCCCCAGTGGCTCGAAATCCGGCCGGCTCGTTTTGACCGCAGCACGGCGCGCACCCTCTTGCTCTACGGATTCCCGCTGCTGCTCGCGGGCTTGCCGGGTGTCGCCAACGAGATGGCCGACCGCTTCTTTCTCGAGGCGCTTCTGCCCGCCGAAACGGCGATTGAAGGCGTCGGAGCCTATTCTGCCGTCTACAAGCTCAGCATCTTTTTGATCTTGTTCAACCAGGCCTTTCGCTTCGCCGCCGAGCCCTACTTCTTTAAAAACGCCCAGCGCGACCTCAGCCAGCTGGCGATGGCTACGCGGCTCTTTGCGGCCCTGCTGGCCTTGGGCGTCGTCGCGGTAATGGCGGGCTTGCCCTGGCTCAAGCACTTCATCGCTGACAAGTACTGGAACGACCTTTTGCTCTTGCCCGTGCTGCTCTTTGCCAACTACCTGTTGTCGCTGTCGACCCAGGTGTCCATGTGGTACAAACTCAGCGACCGCACGATGATGGGTCTGTGGATCACGCTGTTCGGCTTTGCGCTCACTGCTGCGGGCAACATCGCGTGGATTCCCCAGCTCGGAATCATGGGGGCCGCCTACGCCACCCTGCTCAGCTACGGGGGCATGCTGGCGCTCTCGCTGGTTTTGGGCCAAAAATTTCACCCGGTTCCGTACGACTGGGGCCGCCTGGGGCTGTACACCTTGGCCGCGCTGGTCTTGGGCGGAACCGCGTTTCACCAACCCGGCTGGCCCGCCGCCGCCGCCGTGGGGCTCATGCTGGCGGTGGTGCTCCGCAGCGAACGCGCTCTTTTGAAGCGCCGAACATCTTAAGCTCACGAATATGATCCGCGTCATCAACGAATCCCCGTACCCGCTGCCTGAATACGCGACGCCGCATTCGGCAGGGCTCGACCTCAGGGCGCACCTCAATGAGTCGGTAGTGCTGCAGCCGGGCGAGCGACGCCTGGTTCCCACGGGCCTTCGCATGGCCCTGCCCGACGGTTGGGAGGCGCAGGTGCGTCCACGGTCTGGGCTGGCGCTTAAGCACGGCGTGACCGTCCTTAACAGCCCCGGAACCATCGACGCCGACTACCGCGGCCCGGTCGGGGTGATTTTGGTAAACCACGGTTCCGAAGCGTTTGAAATCACGCCTGGCGAGCGCATCGCCCAGCTCGTTTTTGCGCGCTACGAACGCGCCGAATGGCAAATTGTGGATGAATTGGACGCCACCGAGCGCGGCGAGGGCGGATTTGGCCACAGCGGGCGCGGCTAAGTCCCTATTTTTGCGGAACCAAACCATTCCGCAACCCGAACGATGAACATCATTATTCCTATGGCAGGCCGCGGATCGCGCCTGCGTCCGCACACCCTCACGACGGCCAAGCCCCTGCTTCCCGTGGCCGGAAAGCCCATTGTGCAGCGCCTCGTCGAAGACATTTCGGGAATCGTTGGCGACGACCTCAAGCAAATCGCCTACGTCGTCGGTGAGTTTGGCGACGAAGTCGAGCGCATGCTGCTCGACGTAGCCGCAGGCCAAGGCGCCACCGGAAGCATTCACTACCAAGACAAGCCCCTGGGCACCGCCCACGCGGTGCTGTGTGCCGCCGAGCACCTCGAGGGCCCAGTTGTGGTGGCCTTTGCCGACACGCTCTTTCGGGCCGACTTCAAGCTCGACGCCAGCGCCGACGGCGTCATTTGGGTCAACCGCGTCGAGGATCCGCGCGCCTTTGGCGTCGTTCAGCTGGGCGAAGACGGCCGCATCGTTGAATTTGTCGAGAAGCCCCAGGAGTTCGTCAGCGACCTCGCCATCATCGGCATCTACTACTTTAAGGACGGAGCCCGCCTGCGCCGCGAGCTTCAGCACTTGATTGACCACGACATCAAGGGGGGCGGCGAATACCAGCTCACGCACGCCCTCGAGAACATGAAAAACGACGGCCTGCGCTTTGTGCCCGGAACCGTCGATGCGTGGATGGACTGCGGCAACAAAGACGTGACCGTCGAAACCAACGGGCGCATTTTGGAGTTTGTGCAGCACGAAGAACAGCTGGTTTCGCCCGCGGCAGAGCTGGTGAACGCCACGGTGGTTCCGCCCTGCTTCATCGGCCCTGGCGCAAAAATTGTAAATAGCACGGTCGGACCCCACGTCAGCATCGGGGCCCGCAGCACCGTGACCGATTCTACCCTGACCGACTGCATCGTTGGCGAAGACAGCCACCTCAAACGCATCACCCTGCGCAACTCGATGATTGGCCGCCACGCCGTGCTCGACGGGCAGTTCGTGTCCCTCAGCTTGGGCGACTATTCCCGACTCGAAGGCGAATGATCTTGCGCGCACTCCTCTTGACGTTCGCGGCCGTGTGGGCCGCAGGGAGTGCGTGGGCGCAGGCCCCAACCTACGTGCCTGAGGCCAAGGCGGAAGCGCTCTTGGTCGAGTCCCAGCAGGCCCCGCCCGCCAAGCGGGCGAAGCTTCTCGACCGGGCCCGCCGCGAGCTGGTGTTCCGTGCGCAGCACCATCCGACCAAC
>DMDX01000013.1 GCA_003451355.1 Cryomorphaceae bacterium | reverse complement strand
AGCGGATCCGGAAACCACAAAACCAAAAGTTCGGGCGAGGGCGACGAGCTTACGGGCGAAACCAGGCCCTACCGCTTTGGCGACGGCCTCGAAAAGATTTCGCTCACCGAGAGCATCAAAAATGCGCAGGTCAACCACGGAATCGGTGATTTTGAACTCACCGAAGAGGACCTCGTGGTCGAGGATAGCCAGTTCAATTCCCAGATGAGTACGGTGCTGATGATCGACATCAGCCATTCGATGATTCTGTACGGAGAGGACCGAATTACTCCGGCCAAAAAGGTCGCGATGGCCCTGGCCGAGCTCATTACGACGCGCTACCCCAAAGACAGCATCGACATCATTGTCTTCGGAAACGACGCGTGGCGGATTTCGATCAAAGAGATTCCGTACTTAAAAGTGGGCCCGTTTCACACGAATACGGTGGCGGGATTGCAGCTCGCCATGGATATTCTGCGGCGCAAGCGAAACAGCAACAAGCAGATCTTTATGATCACCGACGGCAAGCCGAGCTGCATCAAAGAGCGCGACGGAACCTACTACATGAACAGCAACGGGCTGGATCCGTACGTGACCGAGCGCTGCTACATCCAGGCGGCCCAGGCGCGCAAGCTGCATATTCCGATTACCACGTTTATGATTGCGCGGGACCCCTACCTGCAGCAGTTTGTGGACACATTTACCGAGGCCAACCAAGGCAAGGCATTTTACACGGGCCTCAAAGGTTTGGGTGAGATGATTTTTAGGGACTACGAAACCAACCGAAAGAAACGACTCAAATAGAATGATTACTACGTTAGGAGCACTCAAGGCATCAGGCTACCAAAGCACGTCGATTAAGGACGAGCTCCGCGCCAACCTCATCAAGCACTTGGAGGCCGGAACCACCGTGTTTCAGGGAGTCCATGGGTTTGAAGACTCGGTGCTTCCCGAGCTCGAGCGCGCCATTTTGTCGCGTCACAACATCAACCTGTTGGGCCTTCGGGGGCAGGCCAAAACGCGCTTGGCGCGCCTCATGGTAGAGTTGCTGGACGAGTACATTCCGGTGGTCCAAGGTTCCGAGATCAACGACGACCCGCTCGCGCCCATCTCGCGCTTTGCCATCGATTTGATTGCCGAGCACGGGGACCAAACGCCGATTGCGTGGCTGCACCGCTCGCAGCGCTACTCAGAGAAGTTGGCGACGCCCGACGTCACCGTGGCGGATTTGATTGGCGACATTGACCCCATCAAGGCGGCCAACCTCAAGCTGTCGTACGCGGACGATCGGGTGATTCACTTCGGAATGATTCCGCGCGCCAACCGCTGCATTTTTGTGCTGAACGAAATCCCCGATTTGCAGGCGCGAAACCAGGTCGCCCTCTTCAACATTTTGCAGGAAGGGGATGTGCAAATTCGCGGATTCAGCATTCGCCTTCCGCTCGATATTCAGTTTGTGTTTACCGCCAACCCCGAGGACTACACCAACCGGGGAAGCATTGTCACGCCGCTCAAGGACCGCATCGGAGCCCAGATTTTGACGCACTACCCGCAGACCATCGCCGTCGCCCGCAAGATTTCAGCCCAAGAGGCCCGAATCAATCAAGCGCAGGCGAGCCGGGTGTACGTGCCGGATTTAGCGTACAACCTGCTCGAGCAGATCATTTTTGAAGCGCGCGAAAGCGAGTACGTCGACCACAAAAGCGGAGTGAGCGCGCGAATGAGCATTTCGATGCTCGAGAGCCTGGTGAGCACGGCGGAACGCCGTGCGCTGATCAATGGCGAGGCAACGACCACCGTGCGTTTGTCGGACTTCATGGGAGTGATTCCGGCGATCACGGGCAAGGTGGAACTCGTGTACGAAGGCGAGCAAGAGGGCGCCGCATTTGTTGCCGAACAGTTGATTGGGGCGGCGATCAAGACGCTATGGCCGAGCATGTTCCCAAAAATCGAGAAGCTCACCAAGAAGTCGGTGAGCAGCCCCTATGCGGCCACGGTAGATGCCATTTACCAGCAGGGAGGCGTGCTGCTGTACGACGAGTGCGACCAACGCGAGTACGCGTCGTGCTTGAATAAGGTCAAGACTTTGGACGATTTAATTCAAGAGCACCATCCCAACGTTGAACCCCGCGATTTGCTCTTTCTCAAGGAGTTCATGCTTTGGGCGCTTGCCGAACAGCAGCAGCTGGGCAAGGATCGCCTTCAGAACGGATTCCAGTTCAACGAATTTCTGTAGCACCTCAAGGTGCGGCGTTGGTCGCGCCTCGGGTACGCGTGCTTGACCCTCGAGGGGTTATTCCTCGAACCGTGACTTGAACCCGCTGCTGCGGCGTGGGCTTCCGTCGCCAGAACCTGAGCCTGAGGCGGATCCCGATCCGGATCCAGAGCGCTTGGGGCCACGACCGCGCCCACGGTTGCGGTTGCGTCCGGCCTTGCGCTCAGATTCTTCACGGCCTTTGGCCTTGAGGTAGCGGTAGCGAAAGATGACGGCTTGACCAAAGACGCTAAGTCCGGCGTTAAAGGCGACAAGACCAAGGGTTCCGACCAAAAAATAGGCCTGCTTGGTGAACTTTAAAATGATGGCTTCGCCGACGATCGAGAGGCCAAGGCCGACGAGGATCAGGCCCGAAATGGCAAATAGGAGCCAGCTGCTGCGGAGCTTCGCGGTATTTTTCATGGGTTGAAAGGTAGCAAATCACTGTAAATTTGACGCATGGTTGACGGGTGCACCCTGCACTTTGCGGTACAATCATTCCCACGGAACCCAAGATGTGTTGAGTACTGGCGCGTGTGCGCCTCAAATTTATAGGATGATATTTTCTCAATTATTTAATTTTCAACAGCCAGTAAACTACCGTACCGAGGTTTTGTCGGGATTGACCGTGGCCTTGGCGCTGGTTCCAGAGGCGGTGGCTTTTGCGCTCATCGCGGGACTTTCGCCGCTGACTGGACTGTACGCAGCCTTTGTGATGGGCTTGATCACTTCGATCTTTGGCGGGCGACCTGGGATGATTTCGGGGGCAACCGGCGCCGTGGCCGTGGTCTTGGTTACCCTCGCGGCCTCACACGGCCCCGAGTACATTTTTGCAACGGTTGTGCTTGCGGGTTTAATTCAGTTGGCCGCGGGACTGCTGAAGTTGGGCAAGTTCATTCGGCTCGTGCCGCACCCTGTGATTTTTGGGTTTGTCAACGGACTCGCAATTATCATTTTTACCGCCCAGCTGGCGCAGTTTCAGGATGCAGAAGGGCACTGGCTGCAGGGCACTTCGCTGTACTGGATGCTCGGACTTTCGTCACTAACCATGCTGATCATATGGGGATTGCCAAAAGTTACGAAGAGCTTTCCGGCTTCGTTGGCGGCAATCTTGAGTGTGTTTGCCGTGGTGACCCTGCTCGATATCGACACCAAGACGGTAGGGGACATCGCGTCAATTAAGGGCGGATTTCCGCCGTTTCACTTCCCAAATGTTCCGTGGACGTTTGAAACGTTTCAACTAATTCTGCCCTACGCAGCCATTGTCGCCGGAGTCGGCCTGATTGAGAGCTTACTCACCCTAAATATTGTCGACGAACTGACTGAGTCGCGCGGACGGAGCAACAAAGAAGCCGTGGC
>DMDX01000049.1:3513-3642 GCA_003451355.1 Cryomorphaceae bacterium | reverse complement strand
GCGATCGCCTTAAGGCCGTCGGGGCCGTGGTAGACCGCGTACATTCCGGCCATTACGGCCAACAGAACCTGTGCGGTACAAATGTTTGACGTCGCTTTGTCGCGCTTGATGTGCTGCTCGCGGGTCTGG
>DMDX01000049.1:0-3302 GCA_003451355.1 Cryomorphaceae bacterium | reverse complement strand
TGGGCGGTGCAGATGTTGCTGGTGGCCTTGTCGCGGCGGATGTGCTGCTCGCGGGTCTGGAGCGCCATGCGAAGCGCAGGATTGCCGTCCACGTCAATCGTGCGACCGATGATGCGGCCGGGCATATAGCGCTTGTAGGCGTCCTTGCTTCCGAAGAATGCGGCGTGCGGACCGCCATAGCCCATCGGAATTCCGAGGCGCTGCGTCGAACCAAAGACGACATCGGCACCCCAGCTTCCTGGAGACGGCAACAGGGTCAGGGCCAAAATATCCGCAGCCACCGCGAGGCGCACCTCATGGCGGGCACAGGCGGCGCTGAATTCCACGTAGTCGCGCACCGAACCGCTCGCGGTCGGGTACTGCACAAGGGCTCCAAAGAACTCGTCGGTGGGCTCGAAGCTCATCGCATCGCCAAAAACCAACTCTACGCCAATGGGCTCAGCGCGGGTCTGAAGCAAGGCCTTGGTCTGGGCATAGACGTCGTGGTCGACAAAAAACTTTAGGGTGTCGCGCTTTTGCTGCTCGCGGCTGCGGGCGGCAAGCAGAAGCGTCATGGCCTCGGCCGCAGCGGTCGACTCGTCGAGCAGCGAAGCGTTGGCAATCTCCATTCCCGTCAGGTCAATCACCATCGTTTGGTAGTTGAGCAGGGCCTCGAGGCGACCTTGGGCGATTTCGGCTTGGTAGGGCGTGTAGGCCGTGTACCATCCTGGGTTTTCGAGAATATTGCGCTGAATCACGGCAGGCAGCGCGGCGGGGTGGTATCCTTGGCCGATGTAGCTGGCAAACACTTGGTTCTTCTGCGAAATTCCGTAAATGTGGCGCAAGTACTCCTGCTCGCTGATGGCCGGCGCGATGTCGAGCGGACGCGGACTTCGAATCCCCGCAGGAACCGTTTCGTCGATCAACTGATCGAGACTATTTGCTCCAATCGCTTGAAGCATTTGCTGTTGTTCTTCAGACTGTGGACCGATGTGTCGGCCTTCGAAACTTCCCTGCATGGCGGGCGGAATTTGGGGTTTGAGCGAGCAAAATTACTTACGCTATAACCTACCTTGCGCATGCTTGTTCAGCCCTTATGAACCGTTTTATCAGCACTTCCGACGCGGCACGTCTCGATGCCGCCGATTCCCTTGCTTCACTGCGGGCGGAATTCCACCTCCCAACCCTCGACGGTGAAGAGGTTATCTACTTGACTGGCAACTCATTAGGTCTTCAGCCGCGCGGTGTCGAATCGGCCCTCAATACCGAACTTGAGAGTTGGCGTACCTACGGCGTCGAAGCCCATTTTCACGGCCCAAATCCGTGGATGCCCTACCACGAGCGACTGACCGAATCGCTGGCCCGTTTGGCCGGCGCCAAGCCGTCTGAGGTCGTCGCCATGGGTTCGCTCACCGGCAACCTCCACACCCTGCTCGCTTCGTTTTACCGTCCCACGGCCGAGCGTCCGCTGCTGATGTGCGAGGCGAAGGCATTCCCTTCGGACCAGTACGCCCTCGCCAGCCAGGCGCAGTGGCACGCGCACGGCGAGCTTTTTGAAATTTGCGGAACCGATCCCGAAGGCGCCCCCACCCCCGACGAGGTCCTCAAGGCCATCGCCGAACATGGTCGCCGCGGAGCCACCCTTTTATTGGGCGGAGTCCACTACTTCACGGGCCGCGCCTATCCCATCGCTGAGATTACGGCGGCCGCCCAAGCCCAGGGAATGCTCGTCGGCTGGGACTTAGCCCACGCGATGGGCAATATTCCGCTCAAACTGCACGAATGGGGCGTCGACTTTGCCGCATGGTGCTCGTACAAGTACCTGAATTCCAGCCCTGGCGGCGTAGCCGGGCTGTACGTCCACGAACGCCACCACGGACCCGAAACCTTTCGCCTCGCCGGATGGTGGGGCCACGACAAGGCCAGCCGGTTTAAGATGCCGCCTGAATTTGTTCCGGAACGCAGCGCCGAATCCTGGCAGTGGTCCAACGCCCCCGTACTCGGAATGGCCGCCCAGCGCGCCGCCCTCGACGTATTTGACCGGGCCGACCTCGACGCCTACCGCGCCAAGTCGCTGGCCATGACCGACGTGCTCCTCGGGCTACTCGACCACGTGTCGGCGCAGACCGGGCAAGAAATCAAGGTCCTCACTCCCCTTGAGCCGCAGCACCGTGGTTCGCAAGTGTCGGTGCAGTTTGTGGGGCGCGACCGCAGATTCTTTGACTACCTCGTGTCCCGCGGAGTCTACGCCGACTGGCGCGAGCCGGGAACCGTGCGCATGGCGGTGGCTCCGCTTTATTCATCCTACCGCGACCTGGCCCGACTCGAGGCCTTGCTCACCGAATCTTTAATGCAGTAAGTATGTCAAAGCACGCCGCCGTCGTCGGATCGGGCCTCGTGGGAAGCCTCTGGACCACCTTTCTCGCCCAGCGCGGGTACCACGTAGATGTGTTTGAACGCCGCTCTGACTCACGCTTGGCGGGATACAAAGGCGGACGCTCGATCAACCTCGCCCTCAGCGACCGCGGCTGGCGCGCCCTTGAGGCGGTGGGTGTGGCTGAGGCCGTGCGCCGCGAGGCGATTCCGATGTACCGCCGCGTGATGCACGCCATCGACGGCACAATCACGACCCAGCCCTACGGCGAGCAGGGTCAGGCCATTTGGTCGGTTTCGCGGGGCGGAATCAATATGGCCCTCATGACCGAGGCCGAGAAGCACGCCAACGTACGCCTGCACTTTGAGCACGACACTGACCTCGACGACGCCACTCAAGGCCGAATTCATTGGACCACGCCTGACGGCAAAGGTTCCGGATGCTTTGACGCCGTGTTTTCGACCGACGGAGCCAATTCCGGAATCCGCAAAGCCCTGCAAGCCGAGGGCGCCATGGAATGGACCGAACAGGTCATTGACCACGGATACAAGGAGTTGCTGATTCCGGCCGGCCCCAACGCCACCTCGCCGATCGAGCGCGAAGCCCTGCACATCTGGCCGCGCGCCAGCTACATGCTGATCGGCTTGCCCAACCCCGACGGCAGCTTCACGATGACCCTCTTCTTCCCGAACGAGGGCCCGGTGAGCTTCGCTGCGCTCGATACTCCTGAGGCCGCCGAGGTATTTTTTGCGGAATTTTTTGCCGACGCCCTCGCCCTGATGCCCGACTTCAAAGAGCAGTGGGCCCAAAATCCCGTGAGCAAGCTCAGCATCGTGCGCAGCTGGCCCTGGTCTAAGGGCAAAGTAGTCCTTTTTGGTGATGCGACGCACGCCATTGTTCCGTTTTACGGCCAAGGAATGAATTCCGGATTCGAAGACTGCTTCGAGCT
>DMDX01000137.1:2444-3192 GCA_003451355.1 Cryomorphaceae bacterium | reverse complement strand
CCTGAAACGAATCAGTTAGGGCCGAAGTTTCGTCGTTGAGAACCCCCGGAATTAGGCGAATCAGGGCGTCCGCAATGACGGCTGCCGCGAGTTCGCCACCGCTCAGCACGTAGTCGCCAATCGAGATTTCGTGGGTGATTAAGGTGTCGCGCACCCGCTGGTCGATGCCCTTGTAGTGCCCGCAGACGATCATCACGTTGCCGTACGCAGACATGCGGTTGGCCATCGGCTGATTAAGGGTTTCGCCATCAGGTGAAGTGTAGATTACCGCGTCGTACGTGCGCTGCGCCATGAGGCCCTCAATGCATTCAAAAAGGGGTTCGGGCTTCATCACCATTCCGGCTCCGCCACCAAATGCGTAGTCGTCGACCTGCTTATGCTTACCGAGCCCAAATTCGCGCAAGTCGTGCAGGTGCACTTCGGCGAGACCCTTGGTCTGGGCCCGCTTTAAAATAGATGCCTCAAACGGACTGCGAATCAGCTCCGGAAGCAGCGAAATAATGTCGATCCGCACGACTTACGCGAGGCCGATTTCGACAAGGCGCTCGTGAAGGTATGCACCTGCAGTGATGTCGCTGAACGCCTTGGGGCGGTCTGCAGAAATGCAGTGCTCCAGACAGTTGAGCGGCATGTCCTCTTTGGGATGCACAAAAAATGGCATTGAGAAGCGGGGGAGGTGGCGCTTCTCAGCGGTTGGATTCACCACGCGGTGGGTGGTGCTCGAAAGCACGCCATTCGTCAGTCGCTG
>DMDX01000137.1:0-2276 GCA_003451355.1 Cryomorphaceae bacterium | reverse complement strand
CCTTCAGAAATAACTTCGAGTCCTTCAGCCGATGCACCCATCAGCAGCGTAATGAGGTTGATGTCTTCGTGGGCCGCGGCGCGAATTCCGTCTTCGGGAAGCTCGGGCTGGGCAGGGTAGTGGATGGCACGAAAAATCGAATGTCCGCCAGCCAATGGCTCGCTAAAGTACTCGCGGTTGACGCCGATGTGCAGGGCCACGGCCTTCATTAACTCATTGCCGATGGCTTCGAGTTTGAGGTAGGCTGCGCGCACGACTTCGTCCATTCCTTCCACGGCGGAATTCACATTCACATTAGCACGTAGACCGCGCTCTTCGGCGTTCATCGGTCCCCACTGAAAAAACTCTTTGAGGTCGGCCGAAGTTTCGCCCTTGGCGTGCTCGACGCCGAACGGGGTAAATCCGCGCTGCCCTTTGGCTCCTTCAAGAATGAATGCGCGCTTTGCCGCTTCGTCAAGGTTAAAAAACTGCTGCACCGAGGCATAGAGTTGTTCGCGGTCTGCGGAACCAAATCCGTGGTCCTCAATTGCGGCAAAACCAAGGCTGCGAAAAGCGCTGCCGAGTTCCTCTGAAAATGCGATCTGCTCTTCTGGACTGCCGTGCGTCCATTTTTGGAGTGAAAGGGTGGGGAGTTGCATCCATCAAAGATAAGTCGCGCCGTTCCTTTGCACTATGAAGCACAACCCTAGCCTCGACCTCTACCGTTCACTCTTTTTGCCCCGGGCCATTGAAGAGCGCATGCTTATCGCGCTTCGCCAAGGCCGAATCTCGAAGTGGTTTTCGAGCTACGGCCAAGAAGCAGTAAGCGTCGGAACCGCCCTCGCCATGCACGACGACGAGTGGATTTGCACCATGCACCGCAACTTGGGCGTGTTTACAGCTCGGAACCTGCCCCTTGTCAAGTTGTTCGCCCAGTTTCAGGGTCGCTCCACCGGCTACACCAAGGGTCGCGACCGTTCCTTTCACTTCGGAACTCCAGAACACAAAATTTTTGGCATGATTTCGCACCTCGGAGCCCAGCTCGGAGTGGCCGACGGTTTGGCCCTTGCGCGGAACCTTCGCGGCGAAGGAAAATGCGTGCTCGTGTACACCGGCGACGGAGGTGCATCAGAAGGTGATTTTCACGAGGCAATTAATGTTGCGGCCGTATGGAATTTACCCGTGCTCATTGTGGTAGAAAACAACCAATGGGGACTTTCTACGCCGTCGAGCGAACAGTTTGTCTTTGATTCATTTGCAGTGAAAGGGCCGGCCTACGGAATCGAGGCCCATTCAATTGACGGAAACGACCTCGGACTCGTGCTTGAAACCACCAAGGAATTGACGAATTCGATTCGGCAGAATCCCCGACCAATTTTGCTCGAATGCGTGACGTTTCGCATGCGCGGCCATGAAGAGGCTTCGGGAACAAAGTACTACCCCGAAGGCTTGATCGAATCGTGGCAATCTAAGGATCCGGTACTGCGCTACCGAAGCGAGGTACTCGCTTCAGGTTCCGCCACCGAATCTGAACTCAAAGCGCTCGAAGAAGAGCTCGCGGCCTACGTTCTTGAGTCGCTCAATGCGGCACTTGATGAGCCTAAGCCAGAGTACGACGAGCACGTAGAACTAAGCGATGTCTACGCGCCCGTTTCTGATGGGCCAACACACGAATTTCCGCCCGCATCAGACCGCAAAATTCGGTTGATTGATGCGATCAAGGAAGGCATGGAACAGGCTATGGAGCGCCACGAAAACCTCGTGCTTATGGGGCAGGATATTGCCGAGTACGGGGGAGTGTTCAAAGCGACCGACGGCTTTGTCGACCGCTTCGGACTGCAGCGTGTACGAAACACGCCGTTGTGCGAGTCTGCAATCGTAGGCGCCGGGGTGGGGTTGTCGGTCGAGGGATTCAAGGCAATGGTTGAAATGCAGTTCAGCGACTTTGTCACTGAGGCCATGACTCAGATTTGCAACCAGGCGGCCAAGCTGCACTACCGATGGGGGCAGCGCGCAGACCTTGTGATTCGTATGCCTACAGGCGCTGGAGTTGTAGCTGGGCCGTTCCACAGTCAGTCGACCGAAGCCTGGTTTGCCCGGGTGCCTGGTCTCAAGGTGGTATATCCGTCAAATCCTGCCCAAGCTAAGGGCTTGCTTCTGCGTGCTTTTGAGGACCCCAATCCCGTACTGTTTTTTGAGCACAAAAACTTGTACCGATCACTCGAAGGTGAAGTTGCTCCTGAATACTACAGTATTCCACTCGATAAAGCCGTGGTGGTTCAGCCCGGAACTGACCT
>DMDX01000148.1 GCA_003451355.1 Cryomorphaceae bacterium | reverse complement strand
TTGGCTCGTTGGCCGAGCTAGCAAGGTTGGCAAGATTGGCTGAGATTGGCTCGCTTGCCTTTACGAACTCTGGAGGAGTGACCGGTTGGTCGACTTGGGCGCTGGCCGGCGGCGACGGCACTTGGCTCGAGGGTGAGCTTACCGGTTGCGTTGAAGCAGCGACGGCGGGCGCCGCTTCTACCCTATTGGGCTTTTTTTTTTCGTCTGACTCGTGGTCAGGAACTAGATCAAGAAGGGCGACCTCCACATGCCATCGGGCATTACTGGCGGCCCGGTAGCCTGCGTCTGCCGCCACCAAGCGCTTGAGCGCCGAAGCGGTCCGGCCTGCACTAGATTGAGTGGCTGCCTCGAGAAGCTGCTGCTTTGCGGAATCGGGAACGTCCAGTAACGCAACGGTTGCCGGATGCTGTGCCAAAAGGAGCTCGCGAACGTAGCCGGAAAAGCCCATCAAAAAGCGCTGAAGGTCAAAGCCCTGATCCAGCACATGCTGCACCGCATTGAGAATAGATGCACGGTCACCGTGCTCAATGGAACTCCATAGGTTGACGAACAGTGCTCGGTCGACGAGTTGGAGGTTTTGGCGAACGAGTTCGTAGGTCAAGGTTCCGCCCTGCGCAAAGGCCGCAATGCGGTCAAAAATGGAGAGGGAATCGCGCAAGGATCCATCGGCCTTTTCGGCGATGGCGTGCAGGGCCTCAGGCTCTGCACCTAAACCCTCTTGCTGGGCAACCCACTGAAGGTGGTCGGCGATGTCGCCGATTCCGATGCGCTTAAAATCAAAAATTTGGCAGCGCGAGAGAATGGTCGGCAGGACCTTGTGCTTTTCGGTCGTCGCCAAGATGAAGACGGCATGCGCCGGCGGCTCTTCGAGCGTTTTAAGGAATGCGTTGAATGCAGCTTGGGACAGCATGTGCACCTCGTCGATGATGTACACCTTGTAGGTTCCCATCTGGGGCGCAAAGCGAACTTGGTCGATGAGCTGCCTGATGTCGTCGACCGTGTTGTTGGATGCGGCGTCAAGCTCAAAAATGTTGAGGCTGTAGTCGAGGCCCTCACCGGTGTGTACCTCATTGATTCGACGTGCCAGAATCCGTGCGCAGGTGGTTTTACCCACCCCTCGAGGCCCGGTAAACAGCAACGCCTGAGCGAGGCGTCCGCTAACTACTTCGTGCTCTAAGGTTTCGGTAACGTGCTGTTGGCCAACGACTGACTGAAAGGCAGCGGGGCGGTACTTGCGGGCCGAAACGAGGTAGTTCTGTTCCATGAGGTGGGACTGCAAACCTACGGATTAGATGGCCACCGGCCACAGCCATGAGATGGCAAAAAAAGCGGCTTGCGCAATCAAAATGGGCAACGCTAGGCGGTTGCTGGTCACGCGCGGACCCAGCACCCACTGGGCGGCAAACGCCACAGCAAACCAGGCGACATAGTTCTGCCAAGGCGCGATTCCGCCCGCAAACATCCAAAGGCGGTGGGCTTGGGCCACCGGCTCCATGAGCACATCCAACCCGAGCATGAGGCCCGAGGCCAAAAGTGCGCGCTGAAGGCGGCTTCCGTCCGCCAAAAAATCAGAGACAAATGAGGCGCTCGCGAGGGTTAAGAGGGCCCAGTTCAATCCGATCAACCAAGGGGTTCCGGCAATTTGGGGACCGAGGCCTTCGAGGTACACATAGCGTCCAAAGGGGAATCCAGTGTTCACGCCGATCATTTCGATTCCGAGGCCAATGGCGTATACAAAAAACAGACCCACCTTGAGGCGGTCGGTTGGTGTGGACTGACCGTAGAGCAGTGCGAAACTCACCAAAAGGTGAACCGGCGTCAGCAGAATCATCCACCCGGCGTAGGGGGTGCGGAGCCCAAGGGTTCCGACCAAATGAGTCACGGCAACAATGAGGAGGGCAATTCGGTACGGCATCTGACAAAAGTACAGTTGAACCTTGGGCAAGATGCAGGGTTAACGTGGCATGCGCAGCGAAGTTCGATTAGTGGTTTGGACCGTCGGCATCATCGCCGCGGTGGTCGTCGCTACGACGTGGGGGGCGGAACTTCGTTCGGTTGCCCCCGAGCTCCGCACCCGCCTTCAGCACAGCCGCTACCTCTACTTTCGCAATGTTCGGAGCGCGGACTACCAAATCCGCGAATTGGACGGAATGACCGTCTACATCCCTGAGGAGCGTTCGGATTCTGGCTGGTTCCAAATCGCCGTGCTGTGGCGCGATGAGCAAGCCTATATTATTTGGGAAACTCCGGATTCCCTAACCCACCGATCCGCAGTGCGCCCCGACGGTTTGGGAGTTTGGGATCCGGACACCGCGGGACTGCCCACCCACTGGTGGATTGCATTTCGCCATACTTCAGCAACGAAAGATCCGCACTATGCCCTGCGCGACTACTTTGAAATGGTCAATGCGCTCCCTGAATACTTTGAATATTAGGGCTATCGAACCGGAATTTTTTATATCTTTGCACCCCTTTAAAGGAACTTTTCTCATGAATCAATACGAAACCGTTTTCATCCTAAATCCCGTCTTGTCTGATGATCAGATAAGGGAAACGGTGGATAAATACACCAGCAGCATTAAAGCCGCCGGTGGTTCCATCATCAACGTAGAGCGCTGGGGCCTGCGCAAGCTTGCGTACCCCATCGACAAAAAGAAGTCTGGATTCTACAATCTTGTAGAGTTCACCGCTCCTTCAACAGTTATTGCCAGCCTTGAGCTGGATATGAAGCGCGACGAGCGCGTTCTTCGCTTTTTGACCGTAGTTCTAGACCAGCATGGTGTAGCCTACGCAGCAAAGCGCCGTGATAAGGTTAAAAACGCTTAAGACATGAGCACGAATTTAGAACCCACCGGTACCAGCGAAATCCGCTACCTGCAGCCTATTGCCATCGACTCGTCGGTGAACAAGAAGTACTGCCGCTTCAAGAAGTACGGCATTAAGCACATTGACTACAAGGATCCTGAATACCTTCTTCGTTTTGTCAACGAACAGGGCAAGATCCTTCCCCGTCGCCTCACTGGAACTTCACTAAAGTACCAGCGCAAACTCGCCCAGGCGATCAAGCGTGCGCGTCACTTGTCCCTCATGCCCTACGTTGCTGATAACCTTAAATAAGTCGAGGTCATGGAAGTTATTCTTAAGCAAGACGTTGAGAACCTTGGGTTCAAAGACGACGTAATCATGGTGAAGAACGGCTACGGCCGCAACTACCTGATTCCGCAAGGCTACGCTATTCTAGCTACCTCTTCAGCTAAGAAAGTCCTCGCAGAGGACTTGAAGCAGCGCGCCCACAAAGAGGCGAAGATGGTAGAAGCAGCAAACAAGACCGCTGAAGCGTTGCGTCACGTGGACCTGAAGATCGAAGCAAAGGCTGGTGCCGGCGCGAAGTTGTTCGGTGCAGTGACCAACCAAGATGTGGCTGCAGAACTTGCGAAATTGGGACACCAAATCGACAAGAAGTTCATTCAGATTGCCGGTGGTTCGATCAAAGTATCGGGCAAAAACAGCGCGAAAGTTCGCCTGCACCGCGATGTGGTAGTAGACTTCCATTTCGAAGTGGTACCCGTCGAAGCATAAACGTTTTAAACGTTGGTTTTTGAAGCACCCCGCCTAGCGCGGGGTGTTTTATTTTTACCCCCTATGAATCCTGAACAACCTCGGTGGATTGCCTTCGCATTCGGAGCCGCCTTTGCCCTCGTGCCCCTCGCTTCGTTTGCTCAAGAACTGGGTGACACGTCCCACTGGCCGATGCATTTAGCCTCCGCCGTGCTTCTTGCAGCGTTTGGCGCAACCGCGGTGCGAAGCAGCACGGCAACAGGCAGTATACCTTGGGCCGTTTGGGCTTCAGGCGGGCTTGCACTGCTTGCGCTCAGTAGCTTTTGGACCACAGAATTGTTTGCCGTAAGCGAAGCTCGCTATGCCACCGGGCGTTATTTGGGCTACACCGCAGCCGCCCTTGTCGGATGGCGCATGGGGCTTCGCGGAATCCCCATACTTGCCTGGGGACTCCTCGGCGCAGGAGGAATCGAGGCGCTTTCAGCGCTCGGAGACCTTGGCCAGAACTCCAAAGCGATGGCAGACCCCTACCTCGCACCCGGAATTCTCGGCCACAAAAACTTCACCTCATCGGCGATGGCCCTTGCGCTTCCAGCGGCCTGGTACCTTTGGAACCGAACCCAAGGCGCTGCCCGAACTGCAGTGGTCGCCGTGGGCGTGGCCATCCTTGTGGCTGTAGTTGTGCTACGCACGCGGAGCATTTGGATCGGCATTACCCTGTGGGCCGTTTTTGCGGCGATTCGCAGCATTCGCAACTGGAAGCCCTTAGCTGCTGGCCTGGCCCTTGGAATCCTTGTCCTTGCAGGTGTGCTCGCCCGACCCAAGGCGCGCGAAGCGCTGCTCGACCCGACGAACCTTCGCATTCGCGAGGTGTTTTGGACGCATTCGCTCTCCATGCTCGAGGCACAACCCGTGACCGGAGTGGGCGCTGGGCAGTGGCGCATTCACTTTCCGGGGTACGGACTGCGCGGCATGAATCCGTCTGTCGCCGAAGGGGTTACTGCTGAGGTGCGCCCGCACAACGATGCCCTTTGGATGGGCGCCGAGCATGGGTGGCCCGGAATTGCCATATGGGCGAGTCTGTGGATCGGGCTAGCTGTGGCCTGGTGGCGACTCCGGCGCGAAGACGGCGCAGACTTGGTGGCAGGAATAGCTCTCATTGTGCTTACGTACAGCCTCTTTGAGTTTCCGCTGGAGCGCGCTGCAGTGTGGATTCCATTCATACTCGCAGCGGGGATGCTTCGACCGAACTCGTTAGAAACCAAGCAGACCGAATTCGCCCGTTGGCTACCTATTGGGGTCATCGGGGCACTGACTGCCGGCTATGCATTCACCGCAGTGCAAGGGATTTCTTCGGAACGCGACCAAGAAGAGCTCCTGGCGCTCAACGCCCAACAAAATGCGCCCAAATTGCTTCCGGCTGCGCTTGAGACGCTCGATTCGTGGACGGAACTTGACCGCTTTGGCAACCCCGCCCCCTACTTCGCCGGAATGTCTGCAATGTTTCTTGAAGCGCAGCGCGGACCCCTCACCGCTTCAAGCTTTTCAGAAGCTGAAGCTTACTTTCTGCAGTCCTTAGAGCTACACCCCCACCATGTCGTAACATGGTACCAGCTCGCCAACATGTACCGCTACCGTGGGGACGCCCCAAAGGCAGAAGTCACCTACCGCGAACTACTCAAGCGGTCCCCACGGCACCCCGGCGGACAAATGCACCTCGCACACTCCCTGCTGGCACAAAACCGCCCCGAAGAAGCTGCAGCCGTATTGTTTGCCGCCTTTGGGGACGAAGCCTACTACCAACAGCCCGACTACCGCAATGCGGCCATCCAGGCCTTGAGGCAGTGTCCAGACCGCGTCGCGATGAAGGGGGTTCAAGCGGTACTCAACGAGCGCGCGAGTCTTGACGACACCGGACTGTTTGCAAGGTTTTTGGCCGAAAAGGCTACGTGGATCGGACGCTGATTCCTAGCCCAGCACCACCCGTACGGGGCAGTGGTCGCTTCCGAAGACTTCGTTGTGAATCTCCGTGGAGGCCACCGAATCCATCAGCCGGTTGGATACGACCTGGTAATCAAGCCGCCAACCGATGTTCTTAGCGCGTGCGCCGGAGCGCATGCTCCACCATGAGTACTTTGCCACTCCCGGGTTTTGCTCGCGCCATGAGTCCGAAAATCCGGCGTCGAGCAAGTACTGAAAGCCGTCAATTTCGCTTTGGGTATACCCCGGGGTCTTGTTGTAGTTGGACTGCGGATTGCTCAAATCGATGGGCTTGTGGGCGACATTCAAGTCGCCGCAAAGCACCACGGGTTTGCGCGCATCCAATCCCTTGAGGTAGGCCGTCAGGTCTCGGTCCCAGCGGGCTCGCTGCGGAATCCGTGACAAATCACCCTTTGAATTGGGCACGTAGGTGGTCACGACAAACAGGTCCTCAAACTCGGCGGTAATGACGCGGCCTTCGCCCTCGTGCTCTTCTACACCCATTCCGAATGCCACACTCAGGGGCTCGCGCTTACTTATTAATGCGGTCCCTGAGTACCCTTTTTTCTCAGCCTCGTGGGCCACAATATGGTAGCCCGTGCCGTTTAGGACCTCCTTGGCCTGGTCGACGGTGCACTTAATCTCCTGAAAACCCATAATGTCTGGGTTCAAATTGCGCACAATTTCGTGCAGACCCTTGCCTGCGACCGCCCGAAGGCCATTTACATTCCAAGAAATAATGTTCATATGCCGAAGGTACATTACCTTGAATGCATGCTCCGAACGCTTCAGCTTCTTTTTCTCGCTGCACTGATGGCGAGCTGCGCCAGCACGCATTCGGAGCGCTACGCGCTGGCACAAAACCCCCGTATTGAGCTTCAGACCAGCATCCGTAAGAGCAGTAAAGGCCAGGTCTTTGTGCAAGAATATCAGGGGATTACGTCGATGATCGGAATGGACCGTTACGGCAATTTGCGGCGCCATGTCGTCATGACTGCCAACGGACCCCAAGCGTCGTACCGCGAGGGCAAGAATCTCGTAATTCCGAGCGGAAGTGTTCCGGTTCCCGACAGCCTCTACCACCTCAGCGGGCTCACCGCCTATCCCCTGATTGTGCCCAAGATCACGTCGCTCCCTGCAGGGGCAACTGCACGCACAATGGCAAGTTCTGCGCCCTCAGGAGACCTCGTCGAGGTTGAATGGACGTGCACCCTGCGGGCGCCGAAGCAGCGCCACTACGTGGCGCGCTACGAAGTCACGGCCGCGGAACTTCGCTACGCGAAGATCCGCGGCCGTTGGACCCTAGAATCTGTGGAGTACAGCGAACGCGAATACGTACAGCGCTGGAACCGGGTTCCGCGCCGGTAAACCTGCTACATGTTGCGGCGGTACTGGCCGCCCACCTCAAACATCGCGTCCGTTATGGCTCCCAGCGAACAGACTTTCGCGGCCTCCATGATGGCGTCAAACATTGGCTGGTTGCCCAGCGCTGCCGCACGAATGGCATCCAAGGCCACCTGAGCCGCATCGCCGCCCACCACTGCAAGTCGTTCAACCGTAGCAATTTGGCGCTCTTTTTCGTCCACCTCGGCGCGAATGACTTCACCCGGAACCAACGTTGGCGAACCCTTGCTGCTCAAGAACGTGTTCACCCCGATGATGGGGTACTCACCCGTGTGCTTGAGCATCTCGTAGTGCATCGACTCCTCTTGGATCTTGCCGCGCTGGTACATGGTTTCCATGGCACCCAGCACGCCTCCGCGCTCGGTAATGCGGTCAAATTCAGCAAGCACGGCCTCCTCGACAAGATCGGTCAACTCCTCGATGATGAACGAGCCCTGAAGCGGATTCTCATTCTTCGCAAGCCCCAGCTCTTTGTTGATAATCAACTGTATGGCCATGGCACGGCGCACGCTTTCTTCGGTCGGAGTCGTGATCGCCTCGTCGTAGGCGTTGGTGTGCAGCGAGTTGCAGTTGTCGTAAATCGCATACAACGCCTGAAGCGTCGTGCGGATGTCGTTGAAGTCAATCTCCTGCGCGTGCAGCGAGCGGCCTGAGGTCTGAATATGGTACTTCAGCATTTGGGCACGCGGATCGGCTCCGTACTTGTTCTTCATGGCCTTGGCCCAGATGCGTCGGGCTACGCGCCCGATGACGGCGTATTCCGGATCGATTCCGTTGCTAAAAAAGAAGCTCAAATTCGGCCCGAATGCGTTAATGTCCATCCCCCGGCTGAGGTAGTACTCCACGTAGGTGAATCCGTTGGCCAGCGTGAAGGCCAGCTGCGAAATCGGGTTGGCTCCGG
>DMDX01000126.1:562-2715 GCA_003451355.1 Cryomorphaceae bacterium | reverse complement strand
CGAGGGGCAGCAACTGCCCTACCTCGAGGCCGTGAGTATCACGTTTACGCCCGACCGCCAGTCTGCGTTTATGGCCTTTGTGCAGGGCGAACTCGACTTTTTGACGGGTATCGATCCCAGCTACAAGGACCAGTGGCTCGACCCCGACGGCAGCCTTAAGGCCCAGTGGCGTAACCAATTCACCCAACGCACGGCGCCCTTTCTCAACACGGAATTTCTCGTCGTGCGCTACGGCCCCAGCAATCCGAGCTACCTCGCCGACGTGCGGGTTCGGCGGGCCCTGAACTGGGCGGTGGACCGCGACGGAATCATTCGCTACCTCAAAAACGGCTTGGGCGTTCCCGCTCATGGCGGAATCCTACCCGCCGGCATGCCCGGCTACCGCCCCGCCGAAGAATGGACCACGCCGTGGGCCTACCGACCTGATTCCGCCCGGATACTGCTCACTGCAGCTGGGTTGCTGACCGCCGACGGTCGCCCTAAGCCCGGAACCCCGGCGCTCGTCCTGAGTACCACCGCCTCGTACCGCGATGTGGCAGAATTCCTCCAAAGTTCTTGGACGCAGCTCGGCGTGCCGGTCGAAGTGCAGGTGCTGCCGTCGGCCACCTTTCGCGAAGACAAAGCTCAAGGTCGCCTTGGACTGTACCGTGCGAGCTGGATTGCCGACTACCCCGACCCGAGCAACTACCTCATGCTCTACGGCGAATCGGGCGGCCCTAACGTCAGCGGATTCAACGGGTTAACCGGGTACAACGCGTTTCGCGCGGAATCCGATCCCGCCCAGCGCACCCAACAGGCCGCCCAGCTCGACGCGGAGCTTCACCGTCAGGCTGCCCTTATTCCGCTCTTTTACGACGTAAGCCTGAGGGCGTGGCCCAAGGAATGGATTGGTCCGCCGCCGCACCCCATGAATGAATTGGACTTGCGGAGGGTCCGCAAAGCCAGCAACTAGCTTCGAGCAACTAATTGCCCGAAATGGCCACCCGCACCGGGTTGTGGTCGCTCCACGTTTGCTTGACGACGCGGTGTTCGAGGGCAGTCCAGGGTCCGCTGGTCCACACCCAATCGATGCGCAAGGGCACAAGGCGAAGGCCGCGGTAGGTGCTTCCCCAACCGGCTCCGCACTGAATGAAGC
Organism: Cryomorphaceae bacterium; assembly: GCA_003451355.1. Taxonomy (GTDB): domain Bacteria; phylum Bacteroidota; class Bacteroidia; order Flavobacteriales; family Schleiferiaceae; genus TMED14. Next base: position 1,580 of record DMDX01000126.1, on the reverse strand, counting down.
TGTCGCGACCCAAATCGCGCAGGCGGCGGTGCGTGGCTGACGTAGGGCCGTCGTTGAAATCGCCCAAAACCACCACGGGGCGCGGACTCTCGGCCCACCAGGCGGCAAGGGCCTCGGCCTGAACCGAACGCGGTTCGGCGCGGCGTACCATACGACGCAGCAGTAATTTGGCGCTTTGCCACCATCCGGCTTTGGCCTGCTCAGACTGGGCTTCGCGCAGGTCTACGTCGGTGCTGACCAGGTGGACGTTGGCCACGCGAAGCGTGTCGCCCTCTGGCAGGAGCACATCGGCCCAAATGAACCCGATGCGTCCGGAATCCCCCGGAAACGCCACCTGATCCCACTGAACAATGGGGTAGCGGCTGTACAGGGCAAGGTCAAAGGCCGCGACGCGGTAGGGCAGCGCGGCGCGAAGCGGAGCTTCGGCCGCGGTTCCGCCCCGAACGTCTTGCAGCGCAAGGATTTCGGCGTCCAAGTCAAGCGCAAACTGCGCCATGCCGGCGACGGTGGCCGAATCGTCGGTCCAGGTACGGTTGCGCCAGTGGTGCACGTTCCACGACGCCACAGATAGGTGCGGCCGCAGCGAATGCGACGGCGGAGTGCGCACCTGCATCCAGCTACCCATCGGAGCCCACAAGAGGGCGAGCAAGGTTCCGCCCAAAAGGGCCGACGGGTGAAGGTGGGCGGTGGCCATCAGGCTCCAAATCACGTGGTACAGCACCAAATAGGGCAGCAGCAGGCTGAGCGGAGCAAGCAGTGCGACATCTGTGGCCATACCCATCCAGGCCAGCCCCGTGACCGGCAGGGCGAGCAGCTGCGGAATCCACCACCAACGGCGGCCCCACTTACTTCGTTTGGCTGTGGCGGGCAAGGACTTTGCGTTCGTGAGCGGTGAGTGAATCGTAGCCTTTGGCCGAAATTTTGTCGAGCAGCTGGTCGAGGCTGGGCTCGTTCGGGCGCACCACGCTGAGCGGGCTTTTGGGCTTTGTGGACTTAGTGCGGAACCGCTTCGCGGTCC
>DMDX01000126.1:0-308 GCA_003451355.1 Cryomorphaceae bacterium | reverse complement strand
GCGAGGTGCGCAGCCCTCGCGGTGGTATCGGGCGAGAAGAGGCCGATGACGTCCATGCCCAGCAGAATGGCCAGCACGATCCACAGCTTGAGCTCGAGGATAAAAAAGAGGCGGACCTTAAAGTCGGGCATACGCACGGCGGCGGCGGTGAATACGGCGTAGACTCCGGCAGAGGCGCCCACGACCACGGCGGGACGCCAGATTCCGGCAAACCATGCTCCGAGGGCACCCACCACGACGCCCACCACAAAGAGTCGAAGGATGCGCGGCGCAGGCCAGAGGGTTTCGAGCAGCGAGGCGGTGAAGTA
>DMDX01000062.1 GCA_003451355.1 Cryomorphaceae bacterium | reverse complement strand
CATTGACTCAGAGGGGCAACTCATCCTTGAAACCCCGTTCGGAATCTGGACCGAGGGACGCCCCATCGCCTACACCCAAAACGCTAAAGGGCGCCGCGAAGTGAGCGCCAGCTACCGGATCATCGACGCCGAAACCGTCGGATTCAACCTCGGCACCTACCGCCGAGGCGACTCGCTGGTGATCGATCCAACCCTCGTATTCTCGAGCTTTTCGGGTTCAACCGCGGACAACTGGGGCTACACTGCCACGTTTGATGCGCAAGAGAACTTGTACGGTGGCGGCATCGTATTCGGAACCGGCTACCCCACCACGCCCGGCGCCTTTGACGCCACCTACAACGATCCTACTTCTGGGATTACCACAATGGATATTGGCATCACCAAATTCTCGAGCAACGGCAGCCAGCGGGTTTATTCGACCTACATCGGCGGCGACAAGCCCGACCAGCCCCACTCGATGGTCGTCAATAGCCTTGGTGAGCTCGTCGTCCTCGGAACCACAGGGTCCAGTAACTTTCCGACGACCGCAAGCGCCTACGACCCAAGTTTTAACGGCGGACCCCCACTGACCTCTGGAACCGGATCTCCGCTCTATTTTGACTTTGACGACGGAGTGGACTTGTTTGTGCTCAAACTGAATCCGACGGGAACGGCCTTGAGCGCATCTACATTCATCGGCACGAGTGGCAACGAGGGCCTCAACCTAGGGATCGACCTCAACTATGGCGACCCCATGCGCGGCGAAGTCGTGGTGGACGACCAAGACCAAGTCTTTGTCGTGAGCTCAACCCAGACCTCAACGTTTCCCGGCGGAACCCCCACGCAGTTGACCGATGCCGTCGCATTCTCACTGAATCCCAACCTCTCAAACCTGCGGTGGGCAACGTTGATTGGCGGCAACAATCACGAGGCCGGATACGGAATCAAGGTCGCCACCAACGGCAAGATCTTTGTCACGGGCGGAACCCGATCCACCAACTTTCCGGCGACTACGGGTGGCCTCCATGCTTCGGCACGCGGCGGCGTTGACGGCTGGGTCGCCCGACTGAGCGCCTCGGGCGCCATCGAACAGTCCACGTACATCGGCACCACGAACAACGACCAGTCCTTTTTTATTGACCTCGACAAGTACGGAGCCGTCTACATCTTTGGCCAAAGCCTCGGAATTTACCCTCGCAGTGCAGGAACCTGGGGCACGCAAAACGGCGCACAGTTCATTCATAAGTTGAACGAGGACCTCAACCAAACGCTCTTCTCGACGCGATTTGGCAGCAGCAACTCGATCGTCAATATCGTTCCGAGCGCGTTCAATGTCGACGACTGCCTCAACATTCTGCTCTCGGGCTGGGGTGGCGGAGTGAATGGCGGCGCACAGGGCGGAACCACCAGTGGGCTACCCGTCAGCGCGGACGCCCTTCGTCCCAACACCGACGGCAGCGATTTTTACTTCTTAGTTGTTACGCGCAACGCCCAAAGCTTGCTCTATGCCACCTACTTTGGGGGTTCGTCGAGCGAGCACGTCGACGGCGGAACCTCGCGCTTCTCTCCCCGCGGGAACATTTACCAAGCGGTGTGCGCCGCGTGCGGCGGCCAAGGATTTCCCACGACACCGGGCGTCGTCGGTCCGACGCGAAACTCGAACAACTGCAACTTGGGCGTCGTTAAAATGGACTTCGAAACGAGTGTGACCGCAGATGCGAGCATCAACTTTGAAGCCGACGTCGACACCGTCTGCGAGAATCTCGTGGTGAAGTTTACCAACGGTTCCGCCAACGCCAACCAGTTTTTTTGGGATTTTGGCAACGGCCAAACCTCGAACCTCTTTGAGCCCACCGTCACATTCACCAAAGGAACCTACCGCATTCGCCTCACGGCCATCGACACCATTTGCGACATCGAGGACACTACTTCATTGGTAATTACACACGATAAGGGCATCTTTCCTGAGGCTTCGTTTGAAACCGAATACTTCGCCTGCGACCGCACGTTTGAGGTTACGGTCTGGAACACCAGCATTGACGCCCAAAAGTTCTTTTGGAGCTTTAACGGAGGCGGCAATGTACAGGGTGACACCGTCGTACACCGCTTTAATGCGCCCGGAACCTACCCCATTCGCTTGGTTGCGCTTGATACCAATTGCGGAACCACCGACACCGCCTTCGCCAGCGTATTTTTTGATCCGGACCTGCCCGCTCCCGATGTGAAGGTCGCGCCAGACAGCTGCAAGGACGGACGCGTACGCGTCAATGTTTCCTACACGCTCGACAGCATCGACTACCAATTTCGTTGGACATTCCCCAACGGAGTCGTGGATACGGGCAAAGTGACGACCTACCGGATTCCGACCTCCGGGACCTACACCGTGAAGCTCGAACTCATCGACACGGTGTGCAACGCCGTCTATCCGTATGAATTCACGTCCGGAATTTTGCGCTACGACCAGCGGGTCTGGATTCCGAACACCTTCACGCCCAACGGAGACGGGCGCAACGAAGAATTGGTGCTCGCCGGCAACAACTGCTTTGAGGGCGACCGCTTCACCATTCTCAACAGTTTTGGCAACGTGGTTTTTGAAACCGACCGGCCGTTTGAAGAATTTTGGGACGGACGCATCAACGGAAAACCCGCCCAACAGGACACCTACGTGTACCGTTTTGAGACCGAGGACGGCCCGCTGTACGGGACCGTCAATTTGATCCGCTAGTCTAGTTTTGGAAGGTTCTGCAGTGCGTGCACGAATGCGTCGATGTCGGCGCGGGTCGTCATGCGCGAGAAGCTGATGCGGGTTCCGCCGGGTGACTTGAGGCCGCCCAGCACATGGGATCCGCCCACCGCACCGCTGCTGCAGGCGCTACCGCCCGAAACGCAAAATCCCTGAAGATCGAGCTGAAAGTTCAGCATTCCGCCCTCGTGGAGCTCAGGTACGTAGAAGTTCAGCACGGTAAAGAGACTTCGGTTGAGGTCTCCAGAACGGCCGTTAAAGTGCACGTGCGGAAACGCTGCGCGCAGGCGCTCAATGGCGTAGGTCTTGACGTCGGTCATGTGCGCAGCATCTTCGTCCAGCTTGGCCATCGCGGTGGCAAAAGCGGCTCCGAGTCCGGCGATACCGACGACGTTTTCGGTTCCCGCGCGGTGGCCACGCTCTTGGGCTCCGCCACGAATAAAGGGCTGTACCCCGGTGCCCTGCTTGATGTAGGCAAAGCCGATTCCTTTAGGGCCGTGAAACTTATGAGCACTGCAGGCGGCAAACTCAAGCGGTGTCGCTGCGAAATCCAACTTGAGGTGGGCCATCGTCTGTACGGTATCACTGTGAAGGAGCGCTCCATGGTCACGCGTAATTTTTGAAAGGCGGTCCAAGTCGGCGAGGTTGCCGATCTCGTTGTTGGCGTGCATCAGACTGACTAAGGCCTTGCGGCCAGCCTGTCGGTCTGCGGCAAGCTGTGCCTCAAGCCACTCCAAATCATGGTCGCCGTGCGCGTCAAACGGTATCGACACTGTGTCCACTCGGTGTGCCAACGCCTCCACCATGTGTGTTATTGCATGGTGCTCTAACTCACTGTGATACAATTTAGTAGCACCCAAAAAATCAACACTTGATTGAAGTGCCCAGTTGTCGGCTTCGGTTCCGCCTGAAGTAAAAATAACCTCAGCAGGTAGGCAGTTGAGTGCGGCCGCAATCTCTTTGCGCACCCGCTCAACTAGTGCCTTCGTTTTACGGCCCTCGGAATGGGTTGAACTCGGGTTTCCAAACAATTCAAGCGCCGCAATCATCGCGTCCTTGGCTTCAG
>DMDX01000039.1 GCA_003451355.1 Cryomorphaceae bacterium | reverse complement strand
CGATGCGCCAGGATCCGCGGTGCCGGTGGGATCGGCCAAAGGCGGCTGCTGCGCGCTGGATGCGCTGAAGTTGCGGTCGGTTCCAGGGAGCGAAGTCGGTGAGGCGCGACTGAAACTTGACTTCGGCGGCGACGAAGGTTCCGCCATCAGGTGCCGCGAGAATGAGGTCCACCTCAAAGTGGTGGTGGCGCCAGTTGCGCGCCAAGAGCGTGTAACCCAGGGCGGTGTAGTGGGCGAGGGCGGCGTCTTCGGCTTCGAGGCCGCGGGATCGCCGGGCCGAAGGGGCCAAGGACCGAACCAGCGGATTGGCGGGTACGGCTAAGCTAGGGTAAAAGGGGTCGGAGTGTGGCATGCCCCAAAGTTGCGTCGAGGGCGTGCGGCAAGCCGTGGATAAACGTAAGATTACGGTTCTCGTGGCCAAAACCGAAGTGCTCGACGACGGGAATTTCGGCCGGGACCGCCTCGCGAAGGATCTGGGACCAGGTCCGTCCGAAGGGGCGTTCGTGGTCTTTGAGGTCGCTGAAGTCTCCGGCCACGACGGCGCGGACGCCTTCAAAAACGCCGGCTCGGCGCAGGCCCTGCATCATGCGGTCGAGGTGGTAGTGGTATTCGTCGAGGTCTTCGAGGGCGAGGATGCATCCGCGCAGGTCGGGGAAGCTCCGCGAACCCAGCAGGCTGTAAAGGACCGAAAGGTTTCCGCCGACCAGGGGTCCGCGCACCGAGAAGTCACTGGAGTCGGTGCGACCGCTGAGCGTCCAAGGCGATCCGTTCCACGCGTCGGCAAGCGCTTGAAACGAGTCGGGCGAAGCGTTTAGAGCGAGCTGAATGGCCATCGGGCCGTGCATCGAGGCCATGCCGCGCACAAAAGTCTCGCCGAGCAGCACCGTGAAGTCGCTGAAGCCCACGAGCCACTTGGGATCGCGGTCAAGCAGGGTCCAGTCGATGCGGTCGACGGCGCGTACGGCTCCGTAGCCTCCGCGAACGCCCCAAAGCGCGCGCACCGACGGCTGCGCCAAAGCCCAGTTGATTTGGGCGGCACGGGCGTCGTCGGTTCCGCCCAATTGACCGTCGGAATCGCCCAGGCCGGGGGCCAAAACAAGTTCCCAACCGTGCGCGGCTGCAAACGTTTGGGCGGAGGCGATTTGCTCGGGTTCCGCAAAGCGACTCGGACTGATGAGGGCGATCTGGTCGCCGGGCTTAAGGAAGGCAGGAATGCGCAGCATAGCGGCCCCCAAGGTAGTTTACCTTTGCAGATATGGCGTCAGAATTCAAGCGCACTTTAGTCACGGCCGCACTGCCGTACGCGAACGGTCCCATCCACTTGGGCCACCTGGCTGGTTGCTACCTGCCTTCAGATATTTATGTCCGTTTTAAACGCTTAAAAGTCGAAGAGGTCGCCTTTGTCTGCGGGTCTGACGAGCACGGAATGGCCATCACGATGAAGGCGCGCAAAGAGGGGGTGACTCCACGCGAAATCGTCGACCGGTACCACGTCATGATGCGCGACGCCCTTGCGGACTTCGGAATCGCCTTTGACCACTACTCGCGCACCAGCAGCGACCGCCACAAGCAGGTGGCCTCTGATTTTTTCAAAACCCTTTACGACAAGGGCGTATTTGAGGCGCGGCAGACCGACCAGTACTTTGACCCCGAGGCCCAGCAGTTTTTGGCCGACCGCTATATTGTCGGAACCTGTCCGCGCTGCAGCCACGATTCCGCCTACGGCGACCAGTGCGAGAAGTGCGGAGCCACGCTGAATCCCACCGACCTGATCAACCCGCGGTCGACGCTGAGCGGCGCCACGCCCGTGCTCAAGCCCACCACCAACTGGTTTTTGCCGCTCGACAAGCTGTCGGACGACCTGCGCCGCTACATCACCTCGCACCCCGAGTGGAAGCCCAACGTCTACGGCCAAACCCTGAGCTGGCTCGACGCGGGCGACGGCCTGCAGCCGCGCTCGATGACGCGCGATTTGGATTGGGGCGTACCTGTTCCGGTCGAAGGCGCCGACGGCAAGGTGCTCTACGTGTGGTTTGACGCGCCCCTGGGCTACATCACCGCCACCCAAGAGCTCAAGGGCGACGACTGGGAGACCTGGTGGAAGGACCCCTCGACCCGCCTCATTCACTTTATCGGCAAGGACAACATCGTCTTTCACTGCGTGATTTTTCCGGCCATTTTGATGCAGCACGGCGGGTACATTTTGCCCGACCAGGTTCCGGCCAACGAATTCTTGAACCTCGAGGGTCAAAAGCTGTCGACCTCGCGCAACTGGGCCGTGTGGCTGCACGAATACTTGGCGGACTTCCCTGGCCAGCAGGACGTTTTGCGCTACGTGCTCACGGCCACGATGCCCGAAACTAAAGACAACGACTTTACCTGGGCCGACTTTCAGCAGCGCAACAATTCTGAGCTGGTCGCCGTGCTGGGCAACCTCGTCAACCGCGTGATGGTGCTCAACCATAAATTTTGTGGCGGAACCGTGCCTGCGGCCGGTACCCTTCCCCGAGACCGCGAGGCGCTGGGCGCGGTGGCGGCCCAATCCGCCTTGGTGGCTGAAGCGCTTGATGCGTTTAAGTTCCGCGAGGCCCTTGGCCATGCGATGGATTTGGCCCGCGTCGGCAACAAGTACCTCGCCGACGAGGCGCCTTGGCAGGTGGTCAAGACGGACCCCGAGCGCGCCGCAGCCATTCTGGGCGTCGCGACCCAGCTCGTGGCGGCCTTGGCGACCGCGTTTGAAGCGTTTATGCCGTTTACCGCAGACCGCATCCGCGCGATGCTCGGAGGGGCTCCCGTGCTGACTTGGGCCGACCTGGCAGGTGAAGGGCCTTGGATTCCGGTGGGGTCCGCCCTGGGCGAATCCAGCCTTTTGTTTCAAAAAATCGAAGACGAGCAGGTCGAGGCGCAGCGCGCCAAGCTGCAGGCTGCGTCTGCTGCAAATACTCCCGA
>DMDX01000086.1:4304-14117 GCA_003451355.1 Cryomorphaceae bacterium | reverse complement strand
GAGACGTTGAGTGAGGCGGTTTCGCCGCTGGTGGGGATTTTGGCGGTGGCGTTGCAGGCCTTCCAGAGGGCGGGAGAGATTCCGTCTTCTTCAGAACCCATGATGAGTACGGCGGGACCGCGAAGGTCGCAGTCGGCCAGGGTTCCGGTGGCTTTTTCAGAGATTCCGACGATCTGGCAACCGCTCATTTCGAGTGAGGTTAGCGCGATGGGAAGTGAGCGGACGCGGCAAATGGGCATGCGCAAAAGTGCTCCGGCAGACGATTTTACGGCGTCGGCGTTCATGGGGGCGCTGCCTTCTGAGAGTACGATGGTGTGGGCGCCAAAGCTTTCGCACGAGCGGGCGATGGCTCCGACGTTGCGCACGTCGGTGACGCGGTCGAGTACGACGACGAGGGGGTCGACTCCTCGCTCGGCAAGCCCGGCCATGACATCGGCAAGGTCGGCATAGGCCACGCTCGAAGCCCAGCTCACGACGCCTTGGTGGTTGGCGCGCGTGAAGCGCTGCATGCGCTCGGCCGGAACAAACTTGACAAAAATTCCCTTCTTGCGCGCCTTCGCGGCAATTGCCATGATGGCTGGGTTGCGGGATTCTTGTGCGATAAAGACGCGGTCCAGAACCACTTCAGACTCAAGAGCCTCTTCAATGGGGCGAATTCCGTAAATTAATTGGTCGTCAAGTTGCTCGCTCATAGTGTATTATTCGGTTTCGTCTTCTTCAGACTCGCCCTGTAGGGCTCGGTCGACCAATGACGGATTCGTGGATTTGCTGTTTTTAAGGCCCAGCTGGCGCAGCTGCTCGGCGCGGCGTACGAGGTTGCCCTTGCCTTGGCTGAGCTGCTTCATCGCGTTCTCGTAGGTCTTCGTGGTGGTCTGCATTTGGTTGCCCACCTTGATCATTTCTTCAGAGAACCCTACGAACTTGTCGTAGAGGTCCGATGCCTGGCGAATGATTTCGCCAACGTTGCGGTTCTGGCGTTCCTGGCGCCAAAGGGTTCCGACGGTCCGCAGTGTGGTCCAAAGAGTGGTGGTGCTGACCAGTGCAATATTTCGGTCAAACGCCTCTTGGTAAAGTCCGGGTTCGGCCTGCAAGGCGGTGCTGAACGCGCCTTCGATGGGGACAAACAGTAGTACAAAGTCCAGCGAAACGTCGTACAGGTTTTGGTAGTTCTTGTCTGAAAGTCCGCGAATGTGCGCACGAAGCGACGCGATGTGCTCCTTCATTGCGAGGGCCTGCTCTTCAGGAGTTTCGGCGTTTACAAAGCGTTCGTAGGCCACCAGACTGACTTTGGAATCAATCACCAAGTGCTTGCCCTCGGGCAGGTTGAGTACAATGTCGGGCTGCAGTCGGCGGCCGTCGGAATCCGTGGTCGACGCCTGAACGCTGTACTCGAGGTCGCGCGTGAGTCCGCTGCGTTCAAGAAGCTTTTCGAGCACCATTTCGCCCCAGTTTCCTTGGGCCTTGTTGTCGCTGCGCAAGGCGCGGGTAAGCGCGTTGGCTTCGTTGCGGAGCTTTTCGGACTGCTCCATTAGGTTGTGTACCTCAGCCTTGAGTTCGCTGCGCTCGTGCACGCCCTGCAGGTGGGTCTTCTCGACGCGCTCCCCAAACTGCTCGAGTTTGGCGCGAAAAGGGGCGAGCAGCACATCCATTTCAGCCTTGTTGCCTTGCTTGAGCTGCTCTTGAAGCATGCGCGACTGCTGGCCAAGGGCCTCTTGAGCCACCACTTTAAACTCGTTTTTAAGCTGCTCGCGCTGGGTCTCGACTTCGCTTCGCGCGGAATCTGCCGCAGCGAGGCGCTCTTGCGCACGGGCAAGTGCCATGTCGGACTCGCGCTGGGCATTTTGAGCGGCCGTCAATGCCGTCTCAAGGTCGCGTACTCGCTGGTTGGCGGCATCGTACAACCCTTGAATGCGTGCCATTTCACCGGAATCGGTTCCGCCCGAAGCGCCACGGCGCAGCTGGAGCACCAACAGGGCCCCGAGGAGCAGAACTGTGAGAATTAAAAGCCCAGTCGAAATCACAGCTCAAAGGTAGGATTCCCGGCCGACCAATCGGGTCCGTCGATGCCCTGAGTTTTGAACCATTCCGCAGTCGTTGAAAACGGTTTGCTGCCCCAAAATCCGCGGTAGGCTCCGAGCGGGGAGGGGTGGGCCGAGCGCAGCACAAGGTGGCGCGGGTTGCTGAGTTCCGCCCCCCGCTTTTGGGCATGTGCGCCCCACAACCAAAATGCGAGCGGACGCCCTTCGGCGTTCAAAACCTCGAGCACACGGTTCACTAATGAGTTCCATCGGCCGTCGGCATGGCTCGCGGCAACCCCGGCGCGCACGGTCAGTGACGTGTTGAGAAGGAGCACACCTTCGCGGGCCCAAGCCGTCAAATCGCCGGATGGGGGAGGTGTTAGGCCAGTGTCTGAGGCAAACTCCTTAAATATGTTGCGCAGCGACGGAGGCTCCGCGACACCCCGCGGAACCGAAAACGCCAAGCCGTGCGCCTGCCCCGGCCCATGGTAGGGGTCCTGGCCCAGCACGACCACTTTTACGCGGTCAAAAGGGCATAGTTCAAACGCCTTCCACAGATCTGCGGCTGGGGGGTACACGACCTCAGAACCGTAGGATTCCGCAGCAAGTCTGCAGAGTTCGTCGATCCACGTCGCCGAAGAATCCAGTCGCAGCGCGTGCAGCCAGTCAGCCGGAAGGGGAGGAATGCGGTTCACACTGCAAACTTCGTATTTTTGTCGCTATGCGTACGCTTAAAACCATCCTTGCGGCCCTCCTTATTGCAGCTGCCGCGGCATCTACGGCCTCGTGCAAGTCGGCCGACATGTGTCCAGCATTCATCGGATCGGCCGCGCCGACCGCCGAAGCTGCGGCTCAGGTATGAGTCTGGTGCCCGTCACCAGCTTAGAAGATATTCACCGCCTCGGTCGCTATCGGGGCGGAATTTTAGTTTTTAAGCACAGCACCCGCTGCAGCATTTCAACTGCGGCCCAGCATCGTGTCCGCACGTGGTTGACGGCCCATCCCGAAGTCGAAGTGGCCTATGTCGATGTCATTGCCCAGCGCCCACTCAGTAACGAACTCGCTGAAGCCTGGTCGGTCGAACACCAAAGCCCGCAGATGCTCTGGTTCCGCGAAGACGGCAGCGTGCTTCACGAAAGCCACTTCGGAATCGACGCCAGGTGGATTGAATCACTGAACTGAACTCGGTTTCGCGCGTTACACTATCATTCATGGAAGCATCAAATTCGAACCCATCGCCCGTGCGCAAGCCCAACTGGCTGCGTGTCAAGTTGCCCACGGGCACGAACTACCGCGCCGTGCGCAACGTCGTGGACCAGTACAAGCTCCACACCATCTGTGAGTCGGGACGCTGCCCGAACATGGGTGAATGCTGGGGAGAGGGCACTGCGACCTTCATGATTTTGGGCAACATCTGCACGCGCTCGTGCGGATTTTGCAACGTAGCCACCGGACGTCCACTGCCCGTAGATTGGGACGAGCCCGACCGCGTTGCGCGCTCCATTCAGCGCATGAAGATCAAGCATGCCGTCCTCACGAGTGTGGACCGCGACGACTTGGCTGACGGCGGATCAATCATTTGGGCCGAAACGGTGTCTGCCGTGCGCCGCCTTTCGCCCGGAACCACCATGGAAACCCTGATTCCCGACTTTCGCGGAATCACCGACCAAATTGACCGCATCGTCGAGGCTGCACCCGAAGTCGTAAGCCACAATATGGAGACCGTGCGCCGCCTGACGCGCCAAGTTCGCATTCAGGCGCAGTACGATCGATCGCTCGAAGTACTTCGCTACCTCAAAGCAAACGGCGTCAACCGCACCAAAACGGGCATCATGCTTGGCCTTGGCGAAACCGAAGACGAGCTCTACCAAACCCTCGATGAGGTGCGCTCGGTAGGGGTCGATGTAGTCACTCTTGGCCAGTATTTACAGCCTTCTGCGCGCCACTTGCCCGTCCAGCGCTTTGTCGAACCCGAAGAGTTTGAGCGCCTCGGAGCCTATGCCCGAACCCTCGGATTTCGCCATGTGGAGAGCAGTCCGCTCGTTCGTTCGTCGTACCACGCAGAGCGGCATGTGCACTAAGCCTTCTTTACCTTATTTTTAGCATTCTGTTACGAAACCGTATGAAAATGAACCGTACCCGCCTCGCCGCCCTGATTTCAGGATCGGCCGTACTTCTCGCCGGCACTGCTGCTGTCCTCACCTGGGACGCGCAACCTGCTGAACGCCACTATCAATTCCGCGACGCGAGCAGTCAAGCTCGTTTTGCTGGCTACAATGAATACCTGCACATGATGCGGGCCAACCAGGTTACCGGCGAAATTGATCCTACCGCGGTTCAAGCTGCATGGGCGCAACTACTTCAAACCGCTCAAAAGACCAACACCCTCAATTGGGAGTCTCGCGGACCTGACAACCACGGTGGCCGAACGCGCTCACTCCTTGTGGATCGCAACAATTCAAACAACGTCTACGCCGGCTCTGTAGGCGGTGGTTTGTACCGTTCAACGAACGGTGGAGCAAGCTGGAACGTGGTAAGTGACCCCGGTGCAAACCAAGCCATTGGCAGCATTTGTCATGCGGCTAACGGAGACATTTACTACGGAACGGGCGAAATTTGGCAAGGCTACGGCGGAACTGGTCAGAATACCACACCCAACTTCGAAGGTCGTGGGGTGTACAAGTCAACCGACGGTGTAAACTTTGTACAGCTCGCAAGCACCAATCCGGCAAACAATTCAGCAAGCGCGGCCTGGACAGCAGTCGCCGACATCGAGGCGCATCCAACCGACGCGAACACGATTTTTGCTGCAACCAACGGCGGATTTATGAAGACCATTGATGGCGGCGCTACTTGGACGCAGCTCCTCAGCGGAAGCATTACCGACTTCGCGCTTTCAGCCGCGGGTACGATCTACGTCAACCAGGCGGGTCGTACGATGAAATCAACTGATGGAGCCACCTTCACCGAAGTATCAGCTCCTATTGTAACGTCTACGTCCCTACCACGTCGCGCCGGTGGTCGCATTCGCTACTCGGTGAGTCCACAAGACGACAACTACGTATACTGCGTCCAGACCAATGGTTCTGCCCTCGCAGCTGTGTACCGCTCAACCGACGGGGGTAGCACATGGTCTAAAATCGGCCAAAAGGGCGCCAACTTCGACCCATTGTGCAACGGAATAGGAGCTGACAAATACTGCCAGGGCATTTGGGATCTCTTCTTGACAGTTAGCGCCAAGAACAAGGATCATGTATGGTTGGGAGGCATCACCGTGTGGCAGTGGTCTGCTACGGGCGGATGGGTTCAGGCTTCGACCCTGAACGACTTTGCCGGCAACCCATTCTACCTGCACGCCGACAGCCACGAGCTCATCGTCGACCCCAACAACCCCGACGTCATCTTTACCTCAAACGACGGTGGCGTATTTAAGTCAAACAACCACGGCGCTACGTGGTTTGAGCGCAACCTCGGATACAACACCTACCAGTACTTCGGATTCGGAGTAGGCAAGGACCGCAAACTCTTGGGTGGTTGCCAAGACAACGGAACCAGTTACCTCGACTACACGAGCGTTTCTCCGCACGGAGTTAAAAAGGTCTTTGGTGGCGACGGTGGCCACAGCGATATTTCTTGGCTCAACCCCAAAGTGATGTTTGCTGAGACCCAGAACGGAAACTTCTACCGCTCCGACGACGAGGGAGAGGGTTGGGCAACGTTCTCAAACGCGCTGCTCACGCAAACACGCTCTGCAGGCCTTCCGTACTCAAACTGGATGATGCCGTTCGAATTGTGGGAGACCACCACCGACCTTCAGTCGCAAGACTCTGTTTCGTTTGAATTGCTCCCAGGTATTCGCTCTATGGGCTTTGGTGACGGAATCAAGCGCGTCTTCAAGGGCAAGATCAACCACAATCAGCCAGCGGCCATATTCATTCCGAATACCGTGCAAATCACCGCAGGTGCAATGACCGCTACGGCCAACGCCAACGGAGTCATTTCAGGTGATGCCACGGGTGTATTCTATGCGGATTCAGCCTACTTCGATATTACGTTTAGCTCACCCCCGATCGCTGAGGTAATTGTAACATGCGATGTGTACCTGCCTGCAAATTCTGCGCTCACGCTGAAGTCCGCAATTGGGGCGCTACCCGTGGAGGCATCGACTAGCGTTCGCCTTGATGTGGGTGACGAGTTTAAGGTTCAGGACCCGATTCAGTCGATGTTTTTTGTGGGCTTGACCTCACAGTCTACGGCGACCGTTCCCAAAATGGGCGGAGTCTTCATGACCCGCGACGTACACGACTTCAGCAAAACTCCAGAGTGGTGGCAAATCGCCCACTTGGGTAGCAACGTGACTCCGCACTACATGAAGATTTCTGCGGACGGCAACCACCTCTTTGTATCTACCACGAGTGGTCGCCTCTTCCGAATTTCAAACCTACTTGCTGCGCGCAAGCTCAATCAAGCCTGGGTTGATTCAGCGAACACAGTGATCACTGTAACCCAAATCGGAAACTGGAACTTCCGTGTCGTTACCGGAATCGATGTGGATCCCAACGACCCCAACCGCGTTGCAGTTTCCGTGGGTAACTACGGCAACACAGCCTATGTATACGTTTCAACGAATGCACTTGCCTCAGTGCCCTCGTTCGCCAACAAGCAAGGCGACCTTCCGATGTTCCCATGCTACGCGGTATCATTTGACAAGGCGAACCCGAACCGCCTATTTGTAGGTAGCGAGTGGGGCATGTTTATGACCGACAACATCAATTCTGCGACTCCGAGCTACACCGAAGAGAACAGCGGAATGGCACGCGTACCAGTCTTTGAAATCGAGCAGTACCGCACGGACTTCAACTACGACCCCAACAACCCGATTTCATCTCCGACTGAGGGTGACGTGTTTATCGCTACCCACGGACGTGGCTGGTTCCAAACCACCACGACGAGCGTGAACCGCCCGTTGGGCAGCAACGAGCCCGAGGCGCGCCTCAACAAAGAATCGCTCGGTCTCTTCCCGAACCCTGCATCAGATATCGTTCGCGTTCCTGTGGGCGACGGAGCCGTTACCCTAACCATCCGCACCATGGATGGCCGTCTCGTGCGCCGCGTCGACATGAAGACCACCAACGGTGTCTCCGCAGTGCCCGTTCAGGTAAGCAACCTTGCCAAAGGCCAGTACGTGCTTACCCGCACTCAGGGCGGACAGGCGATCAGCGAAATCTTCATGAAGCGCTAATCGTTCACCACTCACGATCAAAGGGGCTGCTGTGAGGCGGCCCTTTTTTTTTGGCTCGTTGGCAAGGTTGGCTCGTTGGGTTGCACGCAGCTAGTTACTAGTAACGTGTTGCCGCACAGCGGCTCACGCTACGAAGCAGCCCCTAGCCGCGCAAGCGGCCATAGCGCGAAGCGCGAAAAGCTATTCTCAGCCAATCTTGCTAACGAGCCAACCTCGCAAAAAAAACCGCAGCCCTCAGACCACGGTTGACTAAACTAGATAGGGTTTGGATTACCGAACCGCGCTCTGAATGAAGACCTGTAGAATGGGGTGATTTGGATGGGCTTCGCTCATGGCATCTGCGGTGGTGCGAATCAATTCTGCGTCCTGGTCGGGATTGAACAGTGGGTAGTTTCCGACAGATTGGTAGATCGCAAAGATGTTGGCGAGTGACGCGGGTTCTTCGGTGATCATGGCTTCGAGGTCCTTGCGGTGCTTCTCGACGCGCGTCTGGTAGCGGGCAAACAGAAGCGCGTTCTTCTCGGCAACGTCAGGCAGACCTTGGTAGGTTTGGGCTTCGGCATCGAGGCTATCCATCAGCATGGCAGAGTGGCGGAGAGGCTGGTAGTGGGCCAACAGGCGCTCTGACAGGGCTGAACCGGTGAGGCTGTAGGTCGTGATGTTGTTGGCTACGCTTACTTCGCCTTCGATGTCGTCGCCGCGCTCGATTCCGAGGCGCAGGCTGCCATTGTTGTCAAAGGCAAAGGCATAGAATGTGCTGCCTGAACTGTCGAGGGGGAGCTCGATATCCAGTACGCCGTCGGCCAACTGAATGGTGTCCCATGGGTAAAGGCGGTCAGGGTCGATGCGGTAGACGATGACCTTGTTGGCTCCGGCAACTTGGAGTTCAACAGACACGAGGTCGCCACCTGTGCAGGCAGCCAAAAAGAGCGCAGGAGCGCTAAGCCAAAGTTTGTTCATCGTGGGATGGGGGATTATTGATCGAGTTGATTTTTGAGGAGCTCTGTCGTGACTTTGGGGTCGGCCGCACCGCGGCTCCGCTTCATGACTTCGCCCATAAAGAGTCCGATGAGGCCTTTTTTGCCAGAGCGGTACTCGGCCACTTTTTCAGGCCAATCGGCCAGGACGGCGTCGACAATACCTTGAAGGGCGCTGACGTCGCTTTGCTGCACGAGACCAAGCTCTTGGGCCAAGGATTTGGGGTCGGAATCCGGAAGGTCCGCCAGATGCCCAAAAATTTGCTGGGCGGCACTGTGGCTCACGGTGCGCGACTCAATGAGGCCAATTAAGGCTGCGAGCTGGGCGGCTTGCACCGGAAGGCGTTCGATACCCATGGCGCGTTCGTTGAGCCAGCCCGCAATCGGTCCGCTGATCCAGTTGGCCGCGGTTTTGGCAGGTGAACCCGCGGCAACCACGGCGTCAAAATAGGTAGCGGTGGCCTTGTCGTCGGTGAGCAGTTGGGCGTCGTACTCAGAAAGTCTCAATTCACGTTGGTAGCGGGCTTGACGGGCACGAGGAAGTTCTGGCAGACTCGCGCGCTGCAACGCAATCCACTCTGGAGTCAGTCGCACTGGGGCGAGATCAGGTTCGGTAAAGTAGCGGTAGTCGTTGGCGTCCTCTTTGATTCGCAGGACGGTGGTTATGCCCTTACCCGAGTCAAACGTACGGGTCTCTTGGTAAATGGTTTCGCCGGCTTCGACGGCGGCGACTTGGCGCTGAAACTCAAAGTCGATCGCCTTCTGCACGTGGCGAAAGGAGTTCAGGTTCTTGACTTCGACTTTGGTTCCGAATTGCGCGCGGCCCACAGGGCGAACCGAAATGTTGACGTCGCAGCGCAGCGAGCCCTCTTCCATGTTGCCGTCTGAAATGTCGAGGTAGCGCACGAGCTGGCGAATCTCAGACAGGTAGGCATAGGCCTCTTCGCCGTTGCGCAGGTCTGGCTCCGATACGATTTCGAGCAGCGGAACCCCAGCGCGGTTAAAGTCAAGCAGCGAGTGAAAGGGGTCGAGGTCGTGGATGGATTTGCCCGTATCCTCTTCCATGTGAATGCGCGTCAACCCGATGGATTTGGGTCCGGCCAAGGTCTCGATGGCCACAGCTCCGCCGTTACAGATCGGAGTCTCGTGCTGGGTGATCTGGTAGCCCTTGGTGAGGTCGGGGTAGAAGTAGTTCTTGCGGGCGTACTCGTTGTACTCGCGAATCGTGCAGCCCAACGCGAGCCCCAAACGGGTAGCGGCGGTCACGACGCCCCAGTTTGCGCGCGGAAGCGCTCCGGGCAACCCCAGCGAAACCGGGCTTACCTGGGTATTCGGTGCGCCACCGTAGTCGTAGCCTTCGCCGGCATAAGCCTTACTCTTGGTACTCAGCTGAACGTGTACCTCTAGGCCAATTACGGCCTCGTAGCCCTTGTGCGTCATGCCGACAAAGGTACGCGGAACCCTCGGGCCTTCCATTCCCGTTCGAGCCATTTCAGCAGTCGGGGTCCGTCGTCGTCGAGCACGATTTCGTGCGGAAGCACGTACACCGAAATTCCCGCCCATTCGCGGGGCTTTG
>DMDX01000086.1:0-4104 GCA_003451355.1 Cryomorphaceae bacterium | reverse complement strand
GGCGGTAGGGCTCGTGGTCGGCCAGCACCATAGCTTCGGCCATTGGAACCAGTCGGCGCACCCCAGCGAGAAACACGGCGGGTTGGCCGATTCCGCAAAGGGCCAAGGCATTGAGGGTCTGACCAGCTTGCCAGGCGGGGGCATCCCACTGGGGGAGGGGATCGCCGTAGCGTTCCCAACTGCAAAAGAGCTCTTGCTCAGGCCGCAAGTCGAGCTTGGCCCGAATGTCAAGGCGGGTCAACGGATCCACCGGGCCCGGGCAGCGCGTTACGACCACGGCATGTGCACGACGGGCGGCCGAAGGATGCTCGCGCAAGCGCCCGGCCGGAACCACGTGGTCCTGGGTATACCATTGGCCAAACGGGCACACCAAAAGGCTCAAGGCAGTTTCAACGCCTCGGTGCTGAAAGGCGTCGTCGAGTACCACGACTCCGTGGCGGCCCATTTCGCGAAGGGCATCGGCCCGCCGCTGCGCCACGAAGACGTGTACGTCGGAGCTGTGCCCAAAGTGCTGGCGCACCATGAGGGCTTCATCGCCGACATCCTGCGGAAGGTCTTCGAGCTGCACCTCACGCACGTCCTTGGTGCGGCGGCCGTAGCCTCGACTTAGGTAGTACACGGGGTCCACCTTAAAGTGGAGCTGTTCCATGAGCCACAGGCTGAGCGGCGTTTTGCCGGTTCCGCCCAGGTGAAGGTTGCCGACGGAAAGAGTTGCAATTTGGGGCTGGTAGGGCGTGCGAATCCGCCAGCGGTACCAGGCTGCGTGCAGCCATGCGCCGAGCATGTACACCCACGAAATCGGAATCAGCAGCTTACGCACGATCATGGGTGCGAAGGTAGTTCCAGGCGTCGGCTGCGGGAACCTTCACAGCTTTAGTTCGCTTGGTCAGCCACGTTTTTTGCCGCTTGGCGTACTGCCGGGTGCGGAGCGAAATTCGGTCTGCCATTTTGGGGTCGTCGTGCACGGGGGCTCCAGGCTCGTAAAATTCACGGTAGCCCACGGTGTGCAGCGGGGTGAGGTGCGCCCACTCTTGCAGCCCTAAGGCTTCGTCACGCAGTCCGTCGGCCATCATTTGGCGGCTGCGCTGCGCGATCCGGGCCTCGAGCCAGTCCATGGGCGCGTCGAGCACGACTTCGTACACGGGCAGGGGCCACTCTCGCGAAGCCGATCCACGGCGCTGCTGCGAATAGGGGATGCCGGTCAACGCGATGACTTCGAGCGCGCGCACTACGCGGCGCCCGTTCTGCAGGTCGGCCGAAACGGCGTACGCGGGGTCCAAACGCTGCAGTTCGGCGGTCAGTGCCAATGGGTCCGACATCCAACGGTGTTCGAGGTCGGCGCGCAGCGCGGGGTCGGCGGGAGGCATGGGGTCGAGCCCCTCGAGCAGGGCCATCGCATAGAGTCCGGATCCGCCGGCGACAACGGCGCTTCCGGTCCGGGCGATCACGTCGCGCAGCACGGGTTCGGCCCACTCGGCGTAGCTCGCCGCGGTTAACGGCTCGTGTATGCTGTGGCTCGCGATTCCGTGGTGCGGAACCGCCGCGCGTTCCGCGGCGCTGGGGCGCGCAACGCCGATGCTGAGCTCGCGGTACACCTGCCGGGCGTCGCAGTTGATGACCTCGGTTCCGAGAAACTGCGCCAGCTCAATGGCCAACGCGGTTTTACCCGACGCGGTCGGGCCGTGCAGCATCCAAATGGCGGGCTCCAACTTCATCTTGCGAAGGTAGCATCCGAAAATTCCGTATATTTAAGTATGGAGTTTGTGGCACATCCTGAAAATCGGTCGGCCTACCGCCTCATTGAGCGGCAGGATTTGAGTGGATTGCATTTTGAGGATGGCGATGTGCACTCGAGCGAAGAGCTGCGCCATGCTCGGTGGCAACTGCTGCATAAGGCCACCTTTGAGGGCAATGTTGAGGAGCGCAAAGTGACGATTTACGTCACGGCGCAAGAGGGGCATTTCGCCATTCACACGACCCTTTGGGCCTGCACCGAAGACAAAGTGGTGTTCAAAAACGGCGAAGAACTACCGATTCGCGTCATAAACGCGGTCGAGTTTCACCACTCGTCCGAAGAGTAGCCGTCGGCCAAGTCATCTTCGTCGAACCCGTACTCGTCGTCGTCTTCATCGAAGTCATCGTCAAGGCTGCCGCCCAGACCGTCGCCGCCGTACTGCAGTTCAGGGGCGGTTTCGGGGCGAACTCCGTACGAAAGCACCACTTCAGGATCACCGCATTCGCGGTCTTCGTGGCGTACGAACTCGACGAGAAAGCTCCACATTTCGAGAAAGTCGTACACAAACAGAAGCCGCTGGCCCGGAGCACCAAGTACTTCGCCCACGTTCAGGTCAGCCATGCTGGGGCCTGCGGCGGGGTCCATGGACATCAAGGGAATTTCGTCGCCCTGGTTCCATTCTGCGTCGGTGCGGTAGAACGAAGCCATTTGGCCGGAATTCAGCTTAAATGCCGCGGCAATCGCGTGGTGTGCGTGCTCTAGCGTGGCAGATGACGAGATGGCAACATCGCGAAAGATGTCCTCTTCGGTGTTCAAAATGGCGCGTACAACCGTGGTGCTCATGATTTCAAGGGAATTCCGTGTTCAGCAGCCCAAGCCGTTACATAGGCCTTGGCATCGTCAAAGGTATTGGGAATCGCGCCGTCGAGAATAGCCTCGCGCACGGCGGTTTTCATTTGGCCCACCATGGGGCCAGGGGGCAGGTCAAACCAGCTCATCAGCTGACCTCCGTCGATCGGCGGCTGCCAGTTGCGCAGGTGGTCGCGGGCCTCTACTTCGGCCATTTTGGCTTTTACGTGCTCGTAGTTGGCCAGGTAGCGGGTCTTTTTGCGCGGATTCTTCGTGGTGATGTCGCTTGAGCACAGAATCATCAAATCTTCGATGTCTTCGCCCGCATCAAACAGCAGTCGGCGCACGGCGCTGTCGGTCGCGGAATCGCTAACGACCGCAATCGGGCGCGAACTCATTTGGATCAGCTTGATCACGTAGTCCATTCGAGCGTCCAGCGGCAGCGAAAGGCGCCTAAAGAGCGTTTTGGCCATTTTTCCGCCCAAAAATTCATGGCCGTGAAAGGTCCAGCCCGTGCCCTTCAAAAACTTTTTGGTCGGAGGCTTGCCAATGTCGTGCAGCAGGGCCGCGAGGCGAAGCCATACGTTTTCGGACTGCGCCGCCGTGTTGTCGACCACTTCGAGGGTGTGCCAAAAGTTGTCCTTGTGCAGGTGGCCTTCGACCTCGTCGACGCCGGCAAGGGCCGCGACCTCGGGCAAGAGGACCTCCATGGCGCCGCACTGGTACATCAGACCCAGGCCCACCGAGGGCTTGGGGCTTTCGAGAATTTTGAGCAGCTCGGTCTGAACGCGCTCGGGCGATAAGATGGCCAGCCGGTCCGCCGTGGCCTTCATTCCTTCGAGGGTGGCCTCGTCGAGGGCAAATCCGAGTTGGCTCGCGAAGCGCAGTCCGCGCAAAATGCGCAACGGGTCGTCGCTAAACGTTTCAATCGGTTCAAGCGGGGTGCGCAGCACTTTGGCCTCGAGGTCTTCGCGCCCGCCAAACGGATCCAGCAACTCGCCCCAAGCGGCGCGGTGCACGCCCACAGCCATCGCGTTGATGCTGAAGTCTCGGCGGCGCTGGTCGTCTTCGAGCGTTCCGGGCTGAACCGTGGGCTTGCGCGATTCGCTCCGGTAGCTCTCGGTTCGGGCCTGTACAAATTCAATTTGCCACCCGTGCCAGGTGAATTGGGCGGTGCCAAAATTCTGGTAGACCGCGACTTTGCCCGCTTTGAGTGCCGCGGCAGCGACTTTGGCCACGGCCAATGCATCCCCAACGACGACAAAGTCAACGTCCTTAGAGTTCTTGCGGTTCATCAAACGGTCGCGCACCCAGCCACCCACGACGTAGCAGGGCAGACCGAGTTCGTCGGCTGCGGAACCTACCGCTTGAAATAGCGGATGGTCAATCCAAGATGCATAGGGTTCCGCCACTTAGACTGCAACTTGAAATTCACGCAGGGCGTCATTAAGCGACGTCTTTTGGTCGGTGCTCGCCTTGCGTTGTCCGATGATGAGGGCGCAGGGGACCTGGTAGGTTCC
>DMDX01000142.1 GCA_003451355.1 Cryomorphaceae bacterium | reverse complement strand
AACGAGCTAACCTCGCCAACGACCCAACCTCGCCAGCAAGCTACATCCCCAGCCGCTTCTGCACCATCACCTCAACCGCCTGGCATAGGGTGAGCGGGTCTTGGGCACGCCACGATGTGGCTCTGAAGCGCGGGCCTGACCAGATGTAGCGACCAAGGCGTGCGCGGGCGACTTCGTCGGCTACGTGGTCGCGAAAGTTGAGGCCGACAATCCATCCCCCCTCTTCTTCGACTTCTTCGGCCCATTCGGCATAGTAGTCGGGTTCTTCAGCGTGAAAATTGAGCAGGTTGTCCCCCACGAGGACGAAGCGCACAATGCCTTCGGCCAAAAGCGGATCCGCCACGCGGCGCTTGAATTCCATCACGTCGTTGTGAAGGGCATCGTTCCACTCTCCGAGCAGTTCAATGACCGCACAACCCTCGGCGTAGTCGACAAAGAGCACCTTGACAAAGAGCGTTTCGCAGCCGATGTCGTCCCAATCAGGATGAATGACGAAGTCGTACATCTGGTGGTAGGCTCCGTTCACCGGGGCGCCCTGGTCGAGAAAAAACGGACTGCGCGGATCGTCCGCCGCGATGTATCGAGTGCGCCAGGCGCTGTGGGGTTGAAGCGAATGCATGTCCGTGTGAACTGAGGCGCTAAGATCGCGTTGAGAAGGTATGATTTACTGCGTTACCGGTGGAAGCGGCCTCGTCGGCCGAGCTGTTCAAAAAGAGCTTGAAGCTCAAGGACATGAAGTTCGCATTTTGACGCGGACGCCGCGCAAACCGGGCGAATTTGCGTGGAACCCAAGCGCGTACATCGTCGATCCCGCGGCACTTCATGGGGTCCACGGGGTAATCCACCTCGCGGGAGCATCTGTTTCAGAGCGATGGACCAAGTCCCACAAACGCGCTATTATGGACAGCCGCATCCAGGGCGCTGAGACCCTTTATCGCGCCATCGAAGCGATGGACCAGCGCCCCGAGGTCATGGTCAGCGCTTCGGCAGTGGGAATCTACCCAAACAGCCTCGACCGCGTCTACAGTGAGCGCGACGGAGGCGCAGTGGGCTTTTTAGGCGACGTCGTGCGCGCCTGGGAATCCCAAGCAGACCGATTCGCTGACCTTGGATTGAGGGTGGCAAAACTCCGCATCGGAATCGTACTTGGCCACGGTGGCGGCGTCTTGGGCACCTTGCTCCCGGTGTTTCGCCTCGGACTCGGAAGCGCCTTGGGCGACGGCAAGCACTGGATGCCGTGGATTCATGTCGACGACTTGGCACGCATGGTGGCTCGCCTCGCTACGGATTCCGCATTGGACGGAGTGTGGAACGGCGTCGGCCCCGAATCCTCGACGAACAAAGACTTTAGCCTGACACTTGCCAAGGTGCTCAAAAAGCCATTTTGGGCTCCTGCGCCGCCCGCGTGGGCCTTGCGACTTGTACTGGGTGAGATGGCCCAAATTGCGCTGATGAGTACCCACTGTTCCGCCCAAAAATGGAAGGATCTAGGCTTTGCATACCAGTTCAACGAGCTCGACGCTGCTCTCAAGAATCTAGTCGGCTAGTATCTTCGCGGCATGTACCGCGCTGAATTTCGCATTCCCAAGGCCTTTTTGTGGATTATTGGCATCACCGGGATGTCGACCCTCGTCATGATGGTGGCTGTGGGCAGCCAGTCGGGATTCGAGGCCGAACTTTTGTGGACTATCGCCGCCACAACCCTCATCCAGGTTTTTACGGGTTGGCTGATCATGAGGCCCTGCCGAATCTCGGTTGCTCCGACGGGAATCGACATCAGCTACCGCCCCTTCAACATCGGCCCCAAGCATGTCGCGTGGAGCGAGGTGGCCAAAGTGTACCACGCCAAAGTTGATCCGATGGGCGATTTTATGGGCTACGGTGTACGAATGAAAGGCTGGAAGCGCAAACAGCGCGTCATTGCCTACGCTTTTGAAGAAGGGCGCTACGCCTTTTTTGTGCGCCACAACGCACCGACGTTCGCCTTTCAAATCACGGATTCCGAGCGTTGGAACGAGGTGCTCAATGATCTTGAGGGCCGCGGAATCGAAATCGAGCGCTAAATCCCGGCCTCGCCAAAGAACTGCTTGGCGTAGAGGTTTGCATAGGTTCCGCCTTGGGCAAGCAACTCGGTATGCGTACCCTGTTCGACCACACGACCCTGCTCGAGTACCGCGATTCGGTCGGCATGCTGCACGGTCGCCAAGCGGTGGGCCACCACCACTGACGTGCGCCCCTTGGTGATGCGTTCGGTGGCGTTCTGAATCCAGGCTTCGGACTGGGAATCCACCGACGAAGTGGCCTCGTCGAGAATCAAAATGTCGGGGTTGGCTAAGTACGCCCGCAAAAAGGCGAGTAGCTGGCGCTGGCCGGTAGAAAGCATTCCGCCGCGCTCCTTGACGTCGTAGTCCAGGCCTCCGGGCAGTGATTCGAGAAACTCTTTAATCCCCATCGCGTCTGCAGCAGCCCATAGTTCGGCGTCGGGCATGGGACGGTACAAGGTTACGTTGTTGCGCACGGTATCGCTGAACAAAAACACATCCTGCTGCACAAGCGCAAGTCGGCTGCGCAGCGATTCATAATCCCAGTCCGCTATCGAAATAGCATCCACATTGACCGAGCCGGACTCCGGATGGTAGAGGCCCGCCAAGAGCCCGATGAGCGTAGACTTTCCGCTGCCAGTTGACCCCACTAAGGCAAGCATTTCACCCGGTTGTGCCGACAGGGTGACACCGTGCAGCACAGGTTGGTCCTCGACGTAGCGAAAGTGGACGTCGCGGAATTCCACGGATCCCTTTAGTGCGGTGGCACGATGGGTTCCGGGGCGCTCCAATTGATCATCGCGTTCAATCAACTTCAGTACGCGGTCGCTCGCAACCATTCCCATTTGTAGCGTGTTGAACCGGTCGGCCAACTGGCGCAAGGGGCGGTACAGCATGTTAATAAAGAGGATCAGGGCAGTAAGGTCGCCAATGCTCACGCTGCCTGGGGTCACCAGCGAACGCCAGCCTCCGTACCAAATGGCCAAGCCGATTGAGAGCGCCGAAAGCATCTCGATGATCGGAAAAAACAGCGAGAAGTACCAAATACTCTTGATGTTGGCGTCGCGGTGGCGCGTGTTGATTTCGTTGAAACGGCGTGCTTCTTCGCCTTCGCGACCGAACAACTGGACGACGGCCATTCCGGTGAGGCGTTCTTGGACAAACGAATTGAGAGCTGCAACCTGATTGCGAACGTCGGTGAATGCGCCTTTAATGCTGCGCTGAAACCAGCGTGTGGCCACAAACAAAATCGGAACCACCGACAAACTCACCGCGACCATTCCGGGATCAAAGAGCAAAAACATGGCAATGAGCATCACCGCAATCTTGAACAAATCGCCAAAAATCACCAGCAAGCCCTCGGCAAAGATGTCTGCCATGGTCTCGACGTCGCTTACCGTGCGCGTCACCAACTGCCCGACCGGGGTACGGTCAAAAAACGAAGCCTTAAACTTGAGGAGCTGCCCAAAGAGCTGAACCCGAACGTCCCGAATCACTTTTTGACCAAGTTCGTTGGTTGCGAGTACAAAAAACCAGGTTCCGAGGCCCTCAAGTACCAAAGTGAGCATCAAACCTGCGATTGCCCAGTGCATCATGGTGGCATCGCCCTGCTCGACCGCAAAATCCACGGCCCGCTGAACGAGGTAGGGCCTCAGGGTCGTAATCCCGCCGAGGACCACACTCAGGCTGGCGGCCGACCACAGCAGAGCCCGGTGCGGACGCGCGTACCGAAGCACGCGGCGCAGTACGGCCCAGTCAAAGGCCTTTCCGCTAACGCTTGGTGATGAAGTCTGGGGTTTCTCGGCCATTAAAGAGGGGGGCGGCATAAACCGCGCCCGCAAAGGTAAGCCCTTGAGCGGGGGCCGACGGGCCGGATTCCGTCCTTTTTTGGCTTTTGCGAAGGCGGTCCCATTGCCCCAAGCCTCGATCTGCGGCGGCGTGCTCGACCATGGTTCCGACGAGGGCCCGAACCATGTTCCGCAAGAACCGCGTCCCTTCGATCTCGAATACCCATTTATCGGAATCGCGCACCCATCGGGCGTGCCGAATCGTGCACATTCCGTTGGTTTCTGCGCTACCGCTGCGCTCAAATGCCCCAAAGTGGTGCTCGCCAAGCAGGCTTGCGGCCATTTCGTCCAAAAGCTGCCCGTTCAGCGGGCGTTCGCAGGCCCACGCCGTGTCGCGCCCAAACGCGGACTTCGTTCGCTGAATGCTGTAGCAGTAGCCCCTACCCTGAGCACTAAACCGCGCATGAAATTCGTCGGGAGCCGGAATCGCCTCAAAGAGCACGAGGTCGTCGGGCAAAAAGCGGTTGAGCCGAAATACCAGCTCGTCTAGGTCCACAGCTGAAGTGCAGTCCACATGCGCCACATAGTTGGATGCATGAACTCCCGCGTCCGTGCGGCCGGCGCCTACGACTTCAACAGGGATTCGCATCCACGTGGATAACGTCGATTCGAGGATGCCCTGCACCGTTCGGCCGTTAGGCTGGCGCTGCCAACCTAA
Organism: Cryomorphaceae bacterium; assembly: GCA_003451355.1. GTDB lineage: Bacteria > Bacteroidota > Bacteroidia > Flavobacteriales > Schleiferiaceae > TMED14. Next base: position 1,583 of record DMDX01000142.1, on the reverse strand, counting down.
AAATTCCGCGCCGTGGTACGCCAAGCGCAGTACATAGCGGTGAGTGAACGAACTTTGACCGGACATGATTGCCAAAGGTAGCGCCCTCAAGATTCTCTTGCTTTCAGACACGCACGGCCACTTGGACGAGCGCATTCTCGCGCACGCGGCCGATGCCGACGAAATTTGGCATGCCGGGGATGTTGGATCGCTCGACGTGGTCGACCGACTTCAGTCCTTGGGCCGCAAAGTTCGCGGGGTGTACGGAAACATCGACGACGCCCAAATGCGCCGAACTTGGCCTCAGGACCAGCGATTTAGCATTCAGGGTGTCAGGTTTTGGATCACCCACATCGCGGGTCCTGCCGGACGCCTACCGACCGCAATCAAAAACAGCCTTCGCGCCGAGCCGGCCGACGTACTCATTTGCGGGCATTCGCACATTCTGCGCGTTGGCCGTGACCCTTCAGGTGTCATGTGCATGAACCCCGGAGCCTGCGGAGTGCACGGGTTTCACAAGGTGCGCACCATGCTGCGCTTCACGATTGAAGCGGGGCAGATCACCGACCTCGCAGTCGTCGAGCTCGGAGCGCGGGGCGCCCTTAAACCCTAACTACTTCTTCTTTTTGGGGCGGAACCGGTCCGCTTCGCGCACCTTGGCTTCGTCGGCTTGAATAGCGCGATTCGCCATAGACGCGAACACCACCGCGACCAACGGAAGCGCGAGCGACCACGAATTCTCGGCACCCGCCGTGCCGTTGAGCACCGGAATCAGGTACACCGCTTCGAGGGCAAACGCGGCGAGGATTCCGATTCGGTTCACCACAAACTGGCGTTGCCGGTACTTGAAGTAGGTCGTGTTGGCGGTGAACAGCGCCACCCCGAGGCCCGCGAGCAGCGACGACCATTCGGTGGGGTTGGCGGCTCCGACCGCAAAGAGACTGACGGCCGCCAGGGCCATGTACAAGGTTTGAATTCGTTGCCACATAATGTGCAAAGGTCTTGCATAAGTTCCGTTCGCGTATATTTGCCTCAGTGAAGGGCCAACTTTGCGCCCAATTTCAATCCCACTTTACTGTTTTTTAGTTCCTTACACCCTTATTGGTATGGCGTCAATGCCTGATCTCTCGGATCGCAAACTTCCCGAGCTCAAAGAATTAGCGGAATCATTAGGCATTCCAAAAGCGCGCTACCTGCGCAAGCCTGAACTTATTGAAGCCATTCAAGGTCAATCCTCTTCTGCTCCGGCAGAAGCTGCTCCTGCCGCCGAATCACCTGCTCCGCGCCGCCGAGGCCGTCCTGCAGCGTCTGGCAATGAATCTGAGGGTGAATCACTCCGTGAAGGTTCCGAAGACCGAGAACCCCGCGAAGAGCGTCAGCCGCGCGAAGACCGCGGACCACGCGAGCCCCGCGGACCCCGCGACGACCGTGGACCACGCGACGACCGTGGACCCCTTGACGACCGTGGACCCCGCGACGACCGTGGACCACGTGAGCCACGAGACGACCGCCAGCCACGCGACGACCGTGGACCACGCGACGACCGCCAGCCTCGCGACGACCGTGGACCCCGTGACGATCGCCCACGCCGCGACGGCTGGGAA
>DMDX01000078.1 GCA_003451355.1 Cryomorphaceae bacterium | reverse complement strand
TCCTCTTGGCGCTTGAGGTTGTAGGCGATGGTTTCGAGTCCGCTGTACAGCAGAGTGGGGCGCATCACACCGAGGTCCTGGCTGAGCGGATTCAGCACGTGCACGATTTCTTCGGTTGGAATCGACGGATGCTCGGCAAACCACGCCGCGCGGGTCAGTGACAAATTCATGACCTCGTTGAGGCCCTGAGCCACGAGGTAGTCGGCGGCCACGCGGCGAAGTGATTCGGGATTGCGGCGCGGTTCGGGCTGGCTGCGCACGCGAAGGCCTTCGGGCTCGGCGAGGTTGTTGAATCCCCAGATGCGCAAAAGTTCTTCGGCGACGTCGGCTTCGCGGCGCACGTCCCAGCGGTACACGGGCAAGCCAAGGGTCCAGAGGTCACCCTTTTGCGCCACCACGTCAATGTCGAGTGACTCAAAAATGCCTTCGCAGACTTCGTCGGACAGGCGTTCGCCGAGCAGGCGTCCGATGCGGTCCATCGACACCTCGAGGGTAGGGGCCACAAAACGGGCGTCGTTGGCATGCGCCCAATCGAGGCCTTCGATGCTGGCTTCAGGGAACTGGGCTTCAATCAGCGTCCAAAAAAGTTCAAGGGCGGCGAGGCCCATGGCGGGGTCTACGCCGCGTTCGTAGCGAAAGCTGGCATCGGTATTCAGGCCGTGGCGGCGGGCCATGGCGCGGGTCACGACGGGGTCAAACCACGCGGATTCTACGACGACCGAGGTAGTCGAAGCCGAAATGCCTGAGGTTTGGCCTCCGAACACTCCGGCGAGGCACATGGCCTCGGTGGCGTTTGCAATCACTTGGTCGTCAGGGTGCAGCGTGCGTACTACACCATCAAGCATAGTCAAGGTTTCGCCCGCGTGGGCACGGCGAACCACGATGCTTCCGCGGACTGCTGAAGCGTCAAAGCAGTGCAAGGGGTGACCGAGGGCGTGCATCGCGTAGTTCGTGGCGTCGACCAGCGCGTTGATGGGATTGAGGCCAATGGCCTTGAGGCGCTGCTGGATGGGCTCGGCCGAGGGTTGGCTTCCGACCACGCCAGTGATTTTAAGGGCGCCGTACTGTGGGCAGGCGGCGGAATCTTCGACCTTGAGCAGCGTAGCTCCGCTCGTTGCGCTGCTGAGGTCCACGGTGGTAGGCTCTGTCCACATTACGTCCTGGCCGTCGCGCAGCAGTGAGGCGCGCAGGTCGCGCGCCACTCCGTAGTGGCTCATAGCGTCCATTCGGTTGGGGGTCAGGCCGATTTCGAGCACGTGGTCGCTCTCGAGGCCCAGGTATTCGGACATGGGCTGACCGACGGGGGCGTCGGGGCGCAGCACCATGATTCCCGCGTGGTCGTCGCTGAGGCCAAGTTCGTCTTCAGCGCAAATCATGCCTTCAGATGGCTCGCCGCGCAGTGCGGATTTCTTAATCACTAAAGGTTTGTCGCTGCCGGCGGGGTAGAGTTCGGCTCCGACGGTGGCGACGGCGACTTTCTGGCCTTCGGCCACATTGCTGGCGCCGCACACGATGTTCAGCCATTCGGGGGCACCTACGTCGACTTTGGTTACGCGAAGGCGGTCGGCGTTGGGGTGCTGGCGCACTTCGCGGACTTCGCCGACTACGATTCCGCGCAGCCCGCCCGGAAGGGCGTCAAACACCTCGGACTTTTCAACTTCGAGTCCAGTAGCGGTAAGGCGTTCGCCGATCTCGGCAACGCTGAGGTGTGTCGGAAGGTAGTCCGAGAGCCAGTCCAATGAAATGCGCATAGCGCAAAGGTAGTTCGGTCTAGACGAGGCCGAAAATCACAGCGGCATAAAGCGCAAAGCGAATAAAACGCGTCAACGCGGCCCACAAGTACCACTGAAACCGGTACCCGACCATGCCCGCAATGGTTGAAACCAGCGGAAACGGCAGTGGGGTGAGTGCCGCAAGAACCACGAGAAGTCCACCAAAACGGCGAATTTGGGTGAATTGGGCTGCGAATTTTTCGTCGACCCAGCGCTTCACTCGAGGGAGCCGATGCAGTTGCTGCCCAATTCCGTAGCTGATGACCCCGGCTAGGTAGCTTAGTGAGGCTAGGATTCCGACCATGAGCCACGGGTGCGAAAGGCTCTTGGTCCAGATGATAAAGAGGTCGGGGGGGAGGATCCCGACCATAATTTCGCTCGCGAACATCGTCAGCGCCACGAGGTACCAGGGCAACTGCCCCGTAACCCATTCGGCGGCTGAGGTCAAGTCAAAAACGTACTTATTGAGTACCCAAAGTGCGATACCAAAAAAGAGCAAGGCCCAGCCCATCTTGCGAAGCCCCTCTTTCATGAATGTGTAGCCCCCGGTGATGATGTAAAAACGGTGCGTAAGTCGGACCGACCGCCAGAAGGGGCGAATTTTGGGCTTGGGCAGGTGCAGTCGGGGCTTCATCGGACTAAAGGTACGCCCTCACGGACCGCAGGAATCGGGCCAAAGTCACATTGCCGCCGGCCGTTTAGCTAGGCGATTCGGCCCCAGGCCATTCGGCCCCGAGCGTAGTCGCTAAATCGAGCCCTCAAGGCCGCGTGAGCAGGTTGTTCGAGCTGCGGATCTTCGTCTACGATACGGGCGGCGGCTCGGCGTGCCCACTCGACCAACGGGGCGTCGTGCACGAGGTTGGCGAGCTTGTACTCCATCACCCCAGACTGGCGGGTGCCCATCAGGTCGCCCGGGCCGCGCAGCTGCAGGTCGACGTCGGCGATTTCGAATCCGTCGTTCGTGCGCACCATGGTTTCGATGCGTGTGGCGCCGTCGTCGCTGAGCTTTGACGAGGTCATCAGCACGCAGTAGGACTGTTCGGCACCCCGGCCCACGCGTCCGCGAAGCTGGTGCAGTTGACTGAGGCCGAATCGTTCGGCGTTCTCGATCACCATCACCGACGCGTTGGGGACGTTGACGCCCACTTCAATTACCGTGGTTGCCACCATGATGTGGGTTTCGCCGCGGGCAAACCGCCCCATCTCCCACTCTTTGTCCTCGGGGCGCATGCGGCCGTGCACAATGCTGACTTGGTATTCGGGCTGCGGAAAATCGCGGCACACGCTCTCGTAGCCGTCCATCAAATCCTTGTAGTCGAGTTTTTCGGATTCCTCGATGAGCGGGTACACCATGTACACTTGCCGCCCCAGCGCGATTTCTTTTTTGAGAAAACTCCACAGCGCCAGGCGGTTGGCGTCGGTGCGGTGCAGCGTTTGAATCGGTTTGCGCCCCGGCGGAAGCTCGTCGATCACCGACTGCTCGAGGTCGCCGTACATACTCATCGCCAGCGTGCGCGGAATCGGCGTCGCCGTCATCACCAGCATGTGCGGCGCGGGGCGGTTTTTGGCCAAGAGCCGTGCGCGCTGGGCCACCCCAAAACGGTGCTGCTCGTCGACCACCGCGAGGCCAAGGTTGCGAAACACCACCGGATCCTCAATGAGCGCGTGGGTTCCGACCAAAAGGTGCAGGCCGCCGTCGGCCAGATCAGCCAGCAGTTGCTTGCGGGCGGAACCTTTGACGCTTCCCGTCAGCAGCCCCACGCGCAGCCCGAGGGGCTCGGCCCAAATCTCGAGCGACCGCGCGTGCTGCTGCGCCAAAATCTCGGTCGGAGCCATCAGCGCCGCCTGAAATCCGTTGTCCACGGCAAGCAGCATCGCCATGAATGCCACGAGGGTCTTGCCCGACCCCACATCTCCCTGAACGAGGCGGTTCATGGCGCCTCCCGACCCCATGTCGCGACGGATTTCGCGCACCACCCGCTTTTGGGCTTCGGTGAGCGGAAAGGGCAAAATTTCTTCGTAAAACTTGGTCAGGTGCGTGCCTACACTGGCAAAACGGTGTCCGGCCCTGCCGCGCCCCTGCTGCAGGCGTTGGTAGGCAAAAAGCAGCTGGTCGAGAAAGAGCTCTTCAAACGCGAGGCGGTTGCGGGCGGCAGCGAGGGCTTGGGGCGACTCCGGGTGGTGCATGCTGCGCACGGCCACCTCGCGGCGCGGCCACTTTTGCGCCTCGCGCAAGGCTTCGGGCATCCAGTCGCTGCGGTCGCGGGCTGGATCCTCGAGCAGCGCATCAATTTTTGCCGCCAACCCTCGGCTGTGCAGCTGCATCGACCCAAGTCGCTCCGTCGACGAGTACATTGGGGTAAGGCCCGCGGCCGCCGCAGGTCGGGTCGCGGCCCGCTCGACCTCGGGGTGGGCTATGTTCAACCCGTTTTTAAACGCGTTCACGCGGCCAAATACTATGACCTCTTCGCCCACAGGCAAGCCCTTCTCGACCCAACGAAGTCCCTTGAACCACACCAATTCGAGCTCGTCGGGGCCGTCCACCAGTCGGGCGGTTAGCCGGCGTTTGGGACCGGTTCCGACCGTCTGCACCCCCGTCAGCAGACCCTTGACTTGAACTTCGGCCGGGCCCGGCTGCAGCTCGCGAATGCGCAGCACCACGCTGCGGTCGATGTATCGGTAGGGGTAGTGCGCCAGCAAATCCCCAAACGTGCGCAGACTCAAGTCGCCCGCAAGGGCTTCGGCCCGAAGCGGACCGATTCCTTTCAGGTAGGCGAGGGGGGTATCGAGCCAGCGCGAGGACATACCCAAAAATAGGGCTATCTTCCGCCGTCGCTATGGAATACCGTTCCCAAAATGCCCGCCAGCGCGAACTTGGCCTGCGCATCGCCGATGGAGCGCTGCTCGCCGTCCTCTTTTGGGGCGGAGTCGCCCTGCGGTTCGGCGACCTTCAGGCCGAAAACCCCGCCTACTTTGACCACTACCTGCGTCTGGCACAGTGGCTTGGAATCTTTTGGTTCCTGCTCGGTTGGGTAGGTCAGCCCTACCAGCTCGCCGTGGGCGTTGAGCTTCGCACGGTCGTCGCCCGCTTCGTGCGCCAGACGGGCCTGCTGCTCGCATTGACCGCGCTCCTGGTGGTGTCCCTCAAAACCTACGTGTATTCCCGTGTGTTTTTGGTCGGAATCTTTACCGCGTACCTCAGTCTTGGGGCCCTGCTTCGCGTCGCCTTTGTTCAGGCGGGCCGCTCTCGGTTTCGGCGCGGAATCGGACTCGTCGGCGTCCAAGGCCTCGGCGCTTCGCCGATGTGGGACCTCATCGCACGCGAATTGGCCGAACGCCCCGACTACGGCTACCGCTGGTTGGGGACCGTGGAATCCCTCGACGGGGTTGATTCAGATGCCGCCGAACTTTGGTTGACTCCGGACCGGGTGCTGGCCGAACTCGATGCGGCCGAGACCCGCGGGCTCCGCTTGCGTGTGGTTCCGGACCTAGCCGCGTTGCCCGCGTCGCGCACCCAGTGGTCTGCCCTGGGCAACGTGCTGCTGCTGGACTGGCGCCGCGAACCCTTGGCTTCGGGTTGGGCGCCCACGGTGAAGCGGGGTGTTGATGTGCTGGGTTCCGCCATAGCATTGATGCTGCTCGCGCCGTTGATGGCACTGATTGCGCTTTGGGTGCGCCTTCGCAGCCGCGGACCCGTGCTATTTGCACAGCCCCGATACGGCTACCGGGGCGATCAGTTCACGATTTGGAAGTTCCGCAGTATGGACGCCCATGCCAACCCTGACCTTCAAGCGGTTCCCGGCGATGCGCGGGTGCTGCACCCTTGGTTGCGTGCGAGCCACCTCGACGAGCTGCCCCAACTCTGGAACGTGCTTCGCGGCGACATGAGCCCCGTCGGACCGCGTCCCCACATGGAAAGCGACACGCAGCGCTACGCCGACGCGGTTCGGGGCTACGGAATCCGCCATTGGGTGCGCCCCGGAATCACCGGACTCGCCCAAGCCCGCGGACTGCACGGCCACACCGACGAAACCTCAATGGCTGAACGCGTCAAAGC
>DMDX01000053.1:4325-5984 GCA_003451355.1 Cryomorphaceae bacterium | reverse complement strand
CCCCTCTACATGTACTGCAACATGGACACGGGGCATGGCGGAGCCAGTGGACGCTACGAATCCTACCGCGAAACGGCGATGGAGTATGCGTTTTTGCTCAGCTTAGCTGAGGTTGGCTGAGATTAGCTCGTTAGTTTTTTGATAAGGGAAGCCCTGCAGTGCGCGGCTAGAAACCAGAAACTAGTTGCTAGTTGCTAGTTTTTGGTCGACGAGTTCCGCGAGGGTGCTGAGCGTGCCTTGTTGGGACTGGGCCCAGGTTTGGTTGGGCGCGCGATGTTCGATGTCGTCAAGCCAAGAAAGGGCTTCGTCGAGGTTGGTGACTTTTTGGGCGACTTGGTCGCGAAGGGCGTCTTGGGCTTCCCAGTGGCGGCCGAGGTTTGGTCCAAATGCGACGGGCAGGCCCCATGAGAGGGGCTCGATAATGTTGTGAAGGCCCTGCGCGAAGGCGCCGCCGACGAAGGCGGCTTGGGCGCCGCCGTAGAGGCCGAAGAGGACGCCGATTTGGTCAACGACGAGGACTCGGTGGTTTTCGAGTTCGTCGGGGCTGTAGGACGGCCACGCGCTGCTGCGCAGCGCGGGCTGGGGAAGGCGGCCGATGAGTTCGTCGGCGCGTGCGGGGTCGTGGGGGGCAAAGACGAACTTCCAGTGGGTGCGCCGCATGAGGGTCGGGAGCCAGAGGGCCTCGTCTTCGGGCCAGGTGGATCCAAGGATGAGGACGGGGCGATGGTCGCGAAAGGCGTCCCAAGAGGGGAGGGGAGCTTCACCCCGCGCGATGCGCGCGGCGGCCGCATCAAATCGCCCGTCGCCGAGCACGAGGGCCGGAAGGCCGGCCCGAAGGGCGGGCTGGAGGCCCGAGGGGTGCTGAAGACCGACAAAGGCGGCCTGGCGCAATAGGCGGCGGTCGCCAAAACCTAATGCGGACCACCAACGGTGGCCGGGAGGGACGTGGGCGAAGGCGATGCCGTAGGGGATTCCGCGCCGAAGGCACTCGCGAACCATGGTCGGCCACAGGTCGGTTTGAAGGACGAGGAGGGCCTTGGGCTGCACGCGGTCTACAAAACGGCGAACGTAGGGGTTGAAGTCGGGCGGGACAAGCGTTGCGACCACTCCGTCGGGGGCGGAATAGCGGTGCCAGCCTTGGATTCCGCTGGGTGAAAAGAAGGTGATGAGGACGCGTTTGCCAGAGGCGGCCCAGGTGCGGACGAGCGGCTCGAGCATCCAGTACTCGCCCCATGAGGCGCCGTGGATCCAAAGGTCAAAGGGGCCCTCGGGGGCGGGAAGGAGGCGTCCGGTCCACCAGGCGCGGGCCTTGCGGTGGCCAAAAAGTGCGGCGGCGTGGCTGGCGGCGCCAAAAACGACTCCGGCGAAGCTCACTGGTAGTAGCGGACCTTGGGTTGGTTGGGGGTGGCCTTGGTGCCTTCGGGGGTTCCGACGCGGCCTGCGAGTGGAAGGTACCAGGTGAACTCGAGGCCAAGGAATCCGTCCCATTGCGCCTCGGGGAATGGCTGGTTGGTGGACCCATAGTAGTATCCGCGGACGTAGTCGGTGCGCGCGGTTCCGCCGCGAAGCGCTAGCGAAAAATTCACAACGCCGTTGGGGTCAAAGTAGCTGTAGCGCAGGCCCGACTGAAGCCCGAGTCCGCGCCTCAAACGGTCGACT
>DMDX01000053.1:0-4195 GCA_003451355.1 Cryomorphaceae bacterium | reverse complement strand
GGTCGAGGCCGTAGACGTAGGGTTTGGTGAGCATGGGAACGCCACCTGAATTATTGAACCAGATTTTGTGGCTCATGAGTACGCCTCCCACTTCAATGGCTGCGGAACTCGGTCCCTTCATCCACGCGCGGTACCCGTAGCCTACGGCAGCGTTGGCTCCGCGGCCCTCGAGGCGGACGAGTGCGGGGCTTCCGTCGTTGCCCATGATGTAGCCGTCTTCGTTGACCAAGAAGTCGAGAATTTGGTCGGTGTTGCGGACTCCGCCGCTGAATCGGGCAGTGTAGTCACCCCAGACGTACTGGCGTGGGGTCAGGCTGAGGTCGCCGAGAACCCGAACGACTCCGGAGTTTCCGTAGTCAGCTCGCCACGCACCCAATGGCGCTTCAATGCCCGGTGCGACGTGGAGGCGGAACCGCGGAACTTCCTGGGCGTGGGCCGACCCGGCGAGGGTTCCGAGGGCAAGGACCCAAAGTGCAGATAAAATGCGCATGCTGCGAAGGTAGCGCACCCGCTCGGCCTATGCCACGCCCCCAGCATGGGTTACCTTTGCACCTTATGGCCCAGCACTTGCCGTTTGACCCGCCGATTCCGATGGTTGACCTCGTTGGACAGCACGCGCGCATCCAATCCGAACTCGACCAAGCCCTGCTCCGCGCGAGCCACGAGGCCGCCTACATCCAGGGGCCTGACGTGGTAGCCTTCGCCGGAGAGCTCAGCGCCTACCTCGGCGAGGGAGTACACACCATCCCCTGCGCCAACGGAACCGACGCCCTTCAAATCGCGCTGATGGCCCTGGGCCTACAGCCTGGCGACGAAGTGATCACCGCCACGTTTACCTACGTGGCTACCGCTGAGGTGATTGCGCTTCTTGGCCTCACTCCGGTCCTCGTAGACGTCGACGCCGACACCTTTGCGCTCAACCTCGACCAAGTTCGCGCCGCCATCACGCCGCAGACCAAGGCCATTGTGCCTGTGCACCTCTACGGCCAGGGCGTCGACATGGAGTCGCTGCTCGCGCTCGCCGCCGAACGCGGAATCCCCGTGGTCGAAGACACCGCCCAGGCCCTCGGCGCCCGTTATACCTTCAGCGACGGCCGCAGCCTCGCGCTCGGCACCCTCGGAACCATCGGCTGCACCAGCTTTTTTCCGTCCAAAAACCTCGGTTGCATGGGCGACGGAGGCGCAGTGTTCACCCGCGACGCGGCACTCGCTGAGCGCATCAAAATGATGGCCAACCACGGCCAAAAAGTCAAGTACCGCCACGATGTGGTGGGCTGCAACAGCCGACTTGACACGCTGCAGGCTGCGATTCTGAGGGTCAAGCTCCGCCACCTCGACAGCTATGCTGCGGCCCGCCAAGCAGCCGCGGCCCGCTACGACGCCGGCCTCGCCGGCCTCGCGGGAGTGCAGACTCCCGTGCGCCGCGCCGAGTCCACCCACGTCTACCACCAGTACACCCTTCGCGTGGCTGACCAACAACGCGACGCCCTGGCGGCCCACCTCAAAGCTGACGGAATCCCGTCGATGATCTACTACCCGCTGCCGCTGCACCGCCAGCTCGCGTACCAGTCGGCGCGCTACCCTGACGGATGCTTCCCGGTAGCCGAACAGCTCTGCGCCGAAGTCCTTTCGCTGCCGATGCACACCGAACTCACCGCGGCGACGCAAGACCTCATTATCCAATCCATCCAAACCTTTTTCGCGAAATGAAAATTACCGTAGTAGGAACCGGCTACGTCGGCCTCGTCACCGGAGCCTGCCTGAGCGACGTCGGCATGGACGTCACCTGTGTGGACGTCAACGAAGCTAAAATCGCCAACCTCCACAAGGGCATTTTGCCGATCTACGAACCGGGCTTGGACGCCATCGTCGCGCGCAACGTCGCGGCAGGCCGACTGCACTTTTCGACGGACCTCGCACAGTCGATTCAGGGTTCCGAAGCCGCGTTCATCGCGGTGGGCACGCCTCCGGGCGAAGACGGCAGTGCCGACCTGCAGTACGTGCTGGCGGTGGCCGACGGCATTGGCCGCACCATGACCGACTACCTCGTGGTCATAACCAAGAGCACGGTGCCTGTGGGTACCGCTGAGAAGGTGCGCGGAGCCCTGCGGGCTGCCCTCGACGCGCGCGGATCCGACCTCAACTTCGACGTCGCGTCCAACCCCGAGTTCCTCAAAGAAGGCGCCGCCATCGACGACTTCATGAAGCCCGACCGCATCGTCTGCGGCGTCGAATCCGAGCGCGCCCAAGACGTACTGGCCCGCCTCTACAAGCCCTTCACGCTCAACGGCCACCCGGTGCTGTTCATGGATATTCCGTCCGCCGAAATGACCAAGTACGCCGCCAACGCCATGCTGGCGACCAAGATTTCGTTCATGAACGACATCGCCAACCTCTGCGAAATCATGGGGGCCGACGTCAACCAGGTCCGCAAAGGGATCGGCAGCGATCCGCGAATCGGAACCAAATTCATCTACCCCGGCATCGGCTACGGCGGAAGCTGCTTCCCCAAAGACGTCAAGGCCCTGGCCCGCACCGCCAAGGAGCAGGGCTACACCATGCGCATCCTCGAGGCCGTCGAGGCCGTCAACGACGCCCAAAAGAGCGTGATGGTCACCAAAATCAAGGCCCACTTCGGCAGCGACCTTCGCGGCAAGCACTTCGCCTTCTGGGGCCTGAGCTTCAAGCCGCAAACCGACGACATGCGCGAGGCGCCTTCGGTCGTCATCGCCGAATCGCTGATGGCGCTCGGAGCCACCGTAACCGCCTACGACCCCGTCGCGATCGAGGAGGCCAAGCACCAGCTTCAGGACCGCATCACCTATGCCGCCGACGCCTACCAGGCCCTCACGGGTGCTGACGCCCTGCTGCTGATCACCGAGTGGAGCGAGTTCCGCGTACCCAACTGGTCGCGCGTCAAGGACGCCCTGCGCCAGCCTGTGGTGTTTGACGGCCGAAACATTTACAGCGGAACCGAACTGCGCGCCCTCGGCTTCACCTATTCCGGAATCGGCGTTCTCTAAGCCCCCATTTATGCCCCGCATTCTCATTACCGGCGCGGCCGGATTCCTCGGATCGCACCTCTGCGACCGCTTCATCGCCGAAGGCTATGAGGTCGTCGCCATGGACAACCTAATCACGGGCGACCTACGCAACCTCGAGCACCTTCAGGCGCTTCCGCAGTTTTCGTTCGTGCACCACGACGTCAGTACGCACATTCACCTCAACGGTCCGCTGGACTACATCCTGCACTTTGCGTCGCCGGCCTCGCCGATTGACTACCTGAAGATTCCGATTCAAACGCTTAAAGTGGGTTCGCTCGGAACCCACAACTGCCTCGGACTCGCCCTTGCGAAAAATGCCCGCATCCTGGTGGCTTCGACCTCTGAAGTCTACGGCGACCCCCTGGTGCACCCACAAACCGAGGAATACTGGGGCAACGTCAACCCCATCGGCCCCCGCGGCGTGTACGACGAGGCCAAGCGCTTTCAAGAGGCCCTCACGATGGCCTACCATACCTACCACGGCCTAGAAACCCGCATTGTGCGCATCTTCAACACCTACGGCCCGCGCATGCGCTTGAATGACGGCCGTGTGTTGCCGGCTTTTATTGGCCAAGCACTCAGAGGCGAAGACCTCACCATTTTTGGCGACGGCTCTCAAACGCGTAGTTTTTGCTACGTAGACGACCTCATCGAGGGCATCGTCCGCCTGCTGCACTCAGACTGCGCAGACCCAGTTAATATTGGTAACCCCGACGAAATCACTATTGGGCAATTTGCCGAAGAAATCATAGCCCTTACAGGCACCAGTCAAAAGGTTATATACAAGGATTTACCTGTAGACGACCCCAAGCAACGCCAACCCGACATCACCAAAGCACGCGCACTGCTCGGTTGGGAACCACAAATTGACCGCAAAGAGGGCCTGAAGCGTACTTATGCGTATTTTAGAAGTCTGACGCAAGAAGAATTGCGCCAAACCGACCACAACAATTTTGACCAATACATTCAAAAATAATGAGCTATTTTGCCCACGAAACTGCCGTAATTGATGCCGGTTGCCAAATTGGCGAAGGCAGCAAAATTTGGCATTTCTCGCATCTGATGCCCGGTTGTATCCTCGGAAAAGCGTGCAACATTGGCCAAAATGTTGTGATTTCGCCAGACGTAGTGCTCGGCAACAACGTGAAGGT
>DMDX01000064.1:3144-4611 GCA_003451355.1 Cryomorphaceae bacterium | reverse complement strand
CGGGCTCCTGGTACTCAATCTCGAGGTCAGTACCGCTGGATAGTTCGTGCTTGAGGGCCTCAAGGTTGGCGCGAAGGCTTCCTTTTTGCCGCGGATCGTCGAGTGTCCAGTATTCTACCCGGTGCCCGGACTGGCGAAGGTGATGGGCAAACTGCTGGATTCCGTGCAAAAATGCCAGCATTTTTTGGCGGTGGTGGGGGGCGTAGCGGAGCTCTTCACCCGACTCAAATAGGGCATACACCACGTCTTCGCGCACCTCGCGAAACCAGGAATGCTGCGGATTGAGTTGGTCACCAAGGATGAGCCGAAGAATCATTCGAGTAGCTTTTTCTTGGATTCAGCGCGGCAGCGGTCTGAGCAAAACTTGACCTGGTCCCAGTCTCGTTCCCATTTTTTGCGCCAGGTAAAGGGTCGACCGCAATGTGCGCAGTCCTTTTGGGGCAGGTTGGATTTGGCTACGCCGCGCATGGGGTTAAAGCTGCTCAGGAAGGGTTCCTGGCTGGGCGTAGCTCAGCGCGACAAGCGCACTACTGTGGTGGTAGGTGTCGAGTCCCTGGGCTAAAAGCAGGTCATCAGGGTGCTGCACGTGGCCCCTTGGGTGCACCGTGGCCGAAGGTTGTACATGGACCTCGTCTACCGAACCGACGACCAGAATGGTTCCGTTGGCAAGCTGGTGCTCTTCGGTGAGCTTCAGGCCGTAGGCGACCACCGCGTCGTGGATTCGGGGTGCGTGAAGCGTTTCAAACGCTTTCCAGCTTAGACCTACTTCGTTCAGTTCGCTTACGCCCTCGGGGTACTTGGCGCTGCACTGGTGGAGTTGCTGGGCCTGAGCGGTTCCGCCAGAGATTACGTGAAAGCCAAAGTAGCCTTGGGCGCGCACGTAGCGAAGCCCCTGATGTTCCGCAGTTAACGGGCGAAAGAGGAAGCCGAGCTGCGGCGGATTCGCGCTAACATGCAGCGTTTGGCTGAACACGGCGGCATTGGCGACACCCTTCGGCGAAAAGCTCGTGAGCAAACCCACTTGCCGCGGGCCGCCCAATGAATTGAAGAACTGCGCGCGGAAGCGGGGTTCCCACGCGTTCCAAATGTCCGGAGTTAGCATTTAGGGGCGCAAGCTGCTCATACCGCCGTCGACGCCCAAAACTTGGCCGCTGATCCATGGATTGTCGAGCAGGGCGAGGCCGGCATGGGCGAGTTCGCCCACCTGACCCACACGCTTGAGGGGGTGGCGCTCTGCGGCAGCCGCGGCGCGGGCTTCGTTGCCCAATAGCTTAGAAGCCAGTGGGGTATCAGTGAGTGAGGGGGCTACCGCGTTGACACGAACTGCGGGCGCCCACTCGGCCGCCAGCGACCGAACTAGGCCCTCTACGGCGCCTTTGGCCATGGCAATGCTCGCGTGGTAGCTCATTCCTTGGCCCACGGCCACGGTGCTGAACAGCAGGGCAGCACCTTGAGCTGCACGCAAGG
>DMDX01000064.1:0-2851 GCA_003451355.1 Cryomorphaceae bacterium | reverse complement strand
GCGTAGATGAATCCGTCCAGGAGCTCCGGAAGGCCAGAGCCGTCCCAATTCAAGATATCGGCTTGGAATTCGGTTAAATTCGGGTGGGCAAGGCCCGACTCGCTGCGCGACAGTCCGACCACGGCGTCTCCGCGGTTCAAAAGGAGTTCAGTTAGGGCGCGACCGATTCCGCTTCGGTGCCCGACGACAAAGTAGGTTTTCATACCATGGCTAACACCGCCGGGACTACTTTTGTTGAAACCCTTGACCGCATGGCGCTGCATCCCTTACAACTAACTCAAACGTGGACCCTTTCTGACTGGCAACTTGTGGCCGAGGGCCGTGCGGAATTGATTTTGAGTCCGTCAGATCGCGAACTCGTAGCCGCAAACCGAGCAGCAGTCGAGCGCGGAATCGAGTCCGGTCGCGTCGTCTACGGGGTAAATACCGGGTTTGGCGCGCTGTGCACGACCGCGGTGGCGCGCGAAGATTTGCGCGCCCTTCAGCGCAACTTGATCATCAGCCATGCTGCTGGCGCGGGGCCTTTGGCTGAACCGGAGATTGTTCGACTTATGCTGGCGTCTAAAGCGCGGAATTTGGCCCTGGCACATTCTGGTGTTCGCCCCGAACTACTCGATGCAGTCGTTACGCTGTACCGGGCAGACGCCCTTCCGGAGGTTCCGCTCATGGGGTCACTCGGCGCATCTGGAGACTTGGCGCCGCTCGCGCACCTTTCGCTTGCCTTGCTCGGCGAAGCGCACGTACTGCACCGTGGTCACCGCAAGCCGGCGGCTCAGTTTTGGTCAGAGCTCGGCGTTGAGCCCCAAGTGCTCGAGGCCAAAGAGGGTCTTGCACTGATCAATGGAACCCAGTTCATGCAGGCTGTAGGTTTGGTGTCCGCACTCAAGGCGGCGCAGGTGGCTGCCTGGGCTGATGCCGCCGGAACCGCCTCACTACTGGCCTTTGACGGAATGCCTTCGCCGTTTGAGGACCGCGTGCACGTATTGCGTCCGCACCAAGGCCAAGGAATGGTGGCGCAGAACATTCGCTCCTGGGCTGAGGGATCGCCGCTTTGGCACTACGAAAAACCCCATGTGCAGGATCCGTACTCCTTTCGCTGCATGCCCCAAGTTCACGGCGCGAGCCGCGACGCGTGGCGCTACGTCGTGGGCGTCCTTCAGACAGAGTCCGCATCGGTGACCGACAACCCGTTGGTGTTCACTGAAAGCGGTGATGGGGTGAGTGCCGGACATTTTCACGGCCAACCACTTGCATTAGCCTTTGACTACGCCAAAATTGCGAGTGCCGAGTGGGGCAGTATCAGTGAGCGCCGCATCAACCAAATTATGCTGGGCAAGCGCGGCCTTCCGATGTTTTTGGCTGCAGACAGCGGCGTAGAAAGCGGATTGATGATCGTACAGTACGCTGCCGCAGCCTTGGTAAGCCGGAACAAGCAGCGCGCCACACCCGCAAGTGCCGACAGCATTGACAGCAGCGCGGGTCAAGAGGACCACGTGAGCATGGGCGCCAATGCAGCAACTGATCTGTACGAGGTCTTGGGCAACGTCCAACGTATTTTGGCCATGGAATGGCTCTGCGCCGTGCAGGCCTCAGAACGCAGCGGCCGAAACCTCGGTCCGCGACTCGAAGCACTAAAGAAGCGTTTTCGTGCGACGTACCCCGCCACAACTGGAGATTACTACGCCCACGAGGCGATGGAGGCTTCGCTTGCGTTTGTTGCGGCTACCCCGCTCAGCAGCCTCGATTCGAGCGCGTTTTAAACGTTTTCGGAACGCTGGGCAAAGGCTGCCACCGCGTAAAGCCCTGCTGTTTCGGTGCGCAGCCGGTGCGGCCCTAGGTGAACGAGGTCAAAGCCAGCCCGTTGGGCTTCGTCGACCTCCGCAGGGGTGAAGTCGCCCTCTGGCCCGATAAAGACCGCCCAAGAATGATCGGGGGATGTGCGCAGTTCACTGGGTAGAAACGAGGACTTCGACCCTTCAACGAGCGCGGCAATCGCCTTTCGCGATTCGGTGCATTGGGCGACCGCTTGATTAAAGGGTATCGGGCCATTCAGCACCGGCAGCAGTCCCTTTTGGCTTTGCTTGCACGCTGCCTGCATGACGCGTACCAGCCGGTCGTGCTTGAGGTGCTTGCGTTCAGATCGGGCGCATTCTAACAGGGTTACCGCATGAATCCCCATTTCCACAGCTTTTTCGAGCAGCCACTCGGTGCGGTCGGCGTTCTTGGTAGGGGCGAGGTAGAGGTGCAAATGACCGGATACCGTTCCGTAGTTGGGGAGCTCAACCGCGTCGGCGACGACCGCCTCTCGCTTGCCCACAAAGCGGATTGGTCCGTCCCATGCCGACCCGAGACCATCGAGTACGCGTACCGGGTCTCCGTCGTTGATCCTTAGGACACTTCGCGCGTGACGGGCCTCTTCCTCACTGAGAATGAGGTTGCTGCCTTGGCGAAGTCCCCAAAAATGATGCATTTAGGCTCCGATTTTATCCTTGGCCTTGGCCTTGGATTGACCGTGGTTGGTGGCGATGTAGTCGATGATGTGACCTGCGACATCGATTCCCGTCACGCTTTCGACGCCGCGAAGGCCAGGTGACGAATTGACCTCCATAATCAACGGCCCGCGTGCACTTTGCAGCATATCGACGCCGGCCACCTTGAGTCCCAGTGCCTTTGCGGCCTTGACGGCCATTGCGCGTTCGCTGGCTTTCAGTTTAATCGGAATTCCGCTACCGCCGCTGTGCAGGTTGCTGCGGAACTCGCCTTCGCGGCCTTGGCGCTTGTAGGCGGCTACGACCTGACCACCGACAACGATGGCGCGAATGTCGGCTCCTTTGGCTTCTTTGATGAATTC
>DMDX01000023.1:5388-5956 GCA_003451355.1 Cryomorphaceae bacterium | reverse complement strand
GCTGCGAAGCAGCCCTAGCCGCGAAGCGGCCCTAGCTGCGAAGCAGCCCTAGCGCGAAGCGCAAAGAGCTAACGAGCCAGTTTCAGCCCTTCTTCGCCGGCAGCGCCAGCGACGTCACGGCTCCGATCAAGAGGCTGATTCCCGCGAGGATCATGGTGTTGATGATGGCGTCGCCCAAGAAGGTTTTGTAGGCCCAATTGATTCCGCCCACGGCCGCAACGATTTGCGGAATCACGATGAACATGTTGAAGAGCCCCATGGTAATGCCCATTTTGGAAGGGTCCACCTCGCTTGAAAGAATGGCGTAGGGCATCGAAAGGATGCTGCCCCAGGCGATTCCGATGAGGGCAAAGGACGCATTGAGGATTCCGTCGTTCGAGGCGGTGGCGGAGCTCATGAGGAGGAATCCGAGGCCGCCGGCGGCAAGCGAGAACAGGTGCACCATGCGGCGGTTCAGGGCGCGCTTCGAAGCATAAAGGGTGAGAATGAAGGCAAAAGCCATCGAGCTGAGGCCGTACATGCCCATGGATGAGCCCACTAACGCGGCGGCGTCATTGTACGCGGCCTT
>DMDX01000023.1:0-5092 GCA_003451355.1 Cryomorphaceae bacterium | reverse complement strand
GCCGGGCCGGCAAAGTTCCACATGGTGAAGAAGGCGAACCAGCTAAAGAACTGCACGAGCCCTAGCTTCCACATCACGCCCGGCATGTGGCGAAAGCTCGAGGTGATCTCGCGAAGGGCTCCACCGATTCCCGCAGTGGCACGGCGGTGCGCGTGAAAGGCTTCCATGTCGGCGGGCGGTTCTTCGGTGGTGGTGAATACGGTCCACAGAATGGAGGCCATGAAGACCACGGCGCCGATGGCAAACGCCCAATGCACCGAGGGCGGAATCTGACCCTCAGGAGCCGTTGTAGATACCCCCAGTGTGCTCATAAGCCACGGAAGGTTGCTGGCGATCCAGGTTCCGATGCCGATAATCAGCGTTTGCGCCACAAACCCGTACGAGCGCTGCTGGTCGGGAAGTTTGTCGGCGACGAGGGCCCGAAAGGGCTCCATCGAAATGTTAATGGAGGCGTCGAGGACCCAAAGCAGTCCGGCGGCAACCCAGAGCGCCGGAGAGTTGGGAATGAAAAAAAGCGCCAGCGTGCTCAAGACGGCTCCGACCAAAAAGTAGGGACGGCGGCGGCCAAAGCGCGGACTCCAGGTGCGGTCCGATAAGTACCCAATGATGGGCTGCACAATCAGTCCCGTGAGGGGGGCGGCGATCCAGAGTCCGGGCAGCTCGTCTTTGCTCGCGCCCAAGTTTTGAAAGATGGACGACATAAAGCCTCCCTGAAGGGCAAAGCCGAACTGGATGCCCAAGAAGCCGAAACTCATGTTCCAGATTTGCCAAAAATTGAGGGTCTTTTTGGGGCCTGTGGCGGCCGCAGAGCCGGTCGAAGAGCTGGTTGCCATATGGTGCTAGTTTTGAGCGCGTTCGGGGTTGCGCATGTAGAGCCGGGCGGGCTTATGGACCACTCCGGTTTGCTTTTCGTCGAGCGGAACCACCCACTGGTCATTCAGCGCCTTTTTGCGGAAGTTCCGCTTGTCGAAGTTCGAGTTCAGGATTGCCTCGTGGACTGCCTGCATCTGGCTGAGGGTGAACTTATTGGGCAAAAGTTCAAAGCCGACGCGCAACTCGCTTAGTTCGCGACGCAGGGTGGTGAGGGCCTGGTCAAAAATCGTATTGTGGTCAAAGGCCAAACGCGGCATTTCGTTGGCGTCGTGCCAAAAGGCGCGGGCGGCAAAACTCGAGGCTAAGAGATTGAAATCCGTCATTTTAATGAGGGCATAGTATGCGACGGTGATGACTCGGGCGGTCGGATCCTTGCGCACGTGGGTCAGCCACGGCAAGTCTTTCGGGTCCTTGACACGGCTGGGGTCCCCGAAGGTTCCGCACTGCTGCAGGTACAGGCCACTGAGGCCGGTTAGCTCACGCAGCACGCGGGCCGCAGACTGGTCGAGGTCCTCGTCCTCTTCAAGGTGGTCACCAGGAAGGGCAAAGCGGCAAGCTTGGCCAAAGTCCTCTTGCTCAATCAATAAGACATTGAGTTTTTGGCCGTCAAAGCCAAAAACCACACAGTCAACTGAAACGTTGGGGTTCTGCATAGGTAGACAAATGTACTTCGGACACTAACATTCTCGCTACTATGTGTACTTTGAACACTATCTTCGCTAATCGTATGAAACGCATAGCCGTGCTGACCTCAGGGGGAGACGCCCCTGGAATGAACGCCGCCATCCGCGCCGTGGTGCGGTCCGCTTCTTTTTATGGACTTGAATGCGTAGGCGTGTACCGCGGCTACGACGGATTGGTTGAGGCGGATTTTGTTCCGCTCGACAGCAAAAGCGTGCGCAACATCCTCGCCCAGGGCGGAACCATTCTCAAGTCCGCGCGCAGCCAACGATTCCGCACCCCAGAGGGCCGTGCCGAGGCCGCCGCCAACCTTCGCGCCCAGGGCATCGACGGCCTCGTGGTGATTGGCGGAGACGGAACCTTTACCGGCGCCCACAAACTTTTTGAAGAGCACGCGATTCCGGTGGTTGGGATTCCGGGCACCATCGACAACGACCTGTATGGTACCGACTACACGATCGGATACGATACCGCGAGCAATACGGTCGTAGAGAGCATCGACAAGATTCGCGACACCGCCAACAGCCACAACCGCCTCTTTTTGGTCGAGGTGATGGGCCGCGACGCCGGATTCATTGCACTGAGCTCCGGTCTTGCGACGGGCGCCATTAGCATCGTGCTTCCTGAGCGCAACACGACCATCGAAGAGCTCAAGGCTGCGATTGACCAGGGCGCCGAACGCAAAAAAACCAGCAACATCGTCGTCGTAGCCGAAGGCAACCGCCTCGGAACCCCCTTTGAGCTCGCCGACGCGCTCAAGCAACACAACCCCGACCTCGACGTCAAAGTCACCATTCTCGGACACATTCAGCGGGGCGGATCGCCCAGCATGCTCGACCGAGTGAACGCCAGCCGACTCGGCGTGGCGGCGGTGGAAGCCTTGCTGAACGGCAAGTCCGACGTCATGGTGGGCATCGTAAGCGGCCAGCTTGCGCACACCCATCTACCCATGGCCATTCTCAACAAAGCTTCGCTCGACGAAGATTTGATACGCATCGCCCGAATACTGTCCATTTAACTCTTTTTACTCGTTTTTTTGTACTCGCTATGAATAAGATCGCTATCAACGGATTTGGCCGCATCGGCCGCCTCACCTTTCGCAACCTCATCGTACGTCCCGACGTTGAGATTGTGGCCATCAACGACCTGACCGACACCGCCACCTTGGCGCACTTGCTCAAGTACGACTCGGCGCACGGAGGCTTCCAAGGCACGGTGTCGCACACGCCAAACAGCCTGATCGTCAACGGAAAAGAGATCCGCATTACCGCCATCAAGAACCCCGCTGAGCTTCCATGGGGCGAGCTGGGCGTGGACCTCGTGATCGAATCGACCGGAATCTTCACCAGCAAAGAGCAGCTTGAGCTGCACCTGCAGGCCGGCGCCAAGAAGGTGGGCCTCAGCGCCCCTGCAAAGGCCGACGACGTAAAGACCGTAGTTCTGGGCGTAAATGAGGGCATCCTCGGTCCCGACGACCACGTATTCAGCAACGCTTCGTGCACGACCAACTGCTTGGCTCCGATGATGAAGGTCCTCAACGACACCTTTGGGGTGGTCAAAGGCTACATGCTTACCGTGCATGCCTACACCAACGACCAGAGCATTCAGGATGCTCCGCACCGCGACCTGCGCCGCGCACGCGCCGCTGCGGTGAGCATGATTCCGACCACCACCGGGGCCGCCAAGGCCGTGGGCCTCGTGCTTCCCGAACTGAAAGGCAAGCTCGACGGATACGCGATTCGCGTCCCAACACTCACGGGCTCAGCAACTGACGTAACGGTAGAATTGGCAAAGCCCGCTACCGCTGCCGAAATCAACGCTGCCATGAAGGCCGCCGCTGAAGGTCCGATGAAGGGCATTCTGCAGTACACCGAAGACCCCATCGTGTCTGCCGACATCGTGGGCAACACGCACTCGTGCATTTTTGACTCTGGCATCACGTTGGCCAACGGAACCCTGGTGAAAATCATGGGTTGGTACGACAACGAGGCCGGCTACTCTGCCCGCATGGCCGACATGGCAGTGCGCATGGCAGCTCAATCTTAAGAAGTTATGGTATTTATCGTCGAAAGCGGCTCCACCAAAGCCGATTGGATTCTTTTGGACGCTTCGGCCACTGAGGTCGGACGCTGGTCGGTCAAGGGCCTCAACCCCTACTTTCACGACGCGGACGAAGTCGAGCGCACGCTGCGCGCCGAATCCCAAATCATGGCCCACGCCCCTTCGGTGGAGAAGGTCTTTTTTTACGGAGCCGGTTGTTCGTCGGATGCGTTGAATGCGATCATCGCCGAAGGGCTTGAGCGCGTGTTCACGTCAGCCAACGTCCTGGTCGACCACGACTTGCTTGCCGCGGCCTACGCCACCTACTTTGGCGAGCCGCACATCGCGTGCATTCTCGGAACCGGATCCAATTCATGCTACTTCGACGGTACCGCCGTACACGAAGAGGTGCCCGCGCTTGCCTACATTTTGGGCGACGAGGGTTCTGCCAGCTACATCGGCAAGCGGTTGGTGCGCGACTTCTTGTACAAGCGCTTGCCCGCAGACCTGCACGCCGCCTTTGTCGGAGCCTACGGCGTCGGCAAAGCCGAGATTTTTCAGGCCGTGTACAACGAGCCCAACGCCAACGTCTACCTCGCGAACTACGCGCGATTTGCCGGCGACCACGCTGAGCATCCGTACATTCAAGAGATTGTATTCGAGGGCTTTAAGGCCTTTATCGAGTTCCACGTGCTCTGCTTCGCCGAGGCCCGCCAAGGCGCCCAGGTGAACTTTGTGGGCTCGGTGGCCAAGGCCTTTGAGCCGCTGCTCCAAAAAGCCTGCGCCGAAGCCGGCGTGCGCTACGGACGCACCCAAGCCAAGCCAGTGAACCGCTTGGTGGAGTACCACATTGACGTGCTGCGGGTTCTCGAACCCCAGGCCCTGTGATCCGCGGATTTCTTTTTGACCTCGACGGGGTGCTGGTCGACACGGCCCAGTACCACTTTTTGGCCTGGCAGCGCATGGCGGCCGAGCTCGGAATTCATTTTGGCGAAGCCGAGAACGAGCAGCTCAAGGGCGTTTCGCGGGCGGAATCCCTGAACCGCATCCTTGCCTGGGGCGGCAAAAGCCTTTCGGACGCTGAGAAGCAGCACTGGATGACCCTCAAAAACGACTGGTACCTCGAACTCGTTCAGAGTATGCCGGCCGACGACTACCTGCCCGGGGCCCACGAATTCTTGCGGGCGAGCCGCGCCGCGGGAATCAAGATTGCGCTGGGTTCCGCGTCCAAAAACGCCCCGCTCATTTTGGAGCGTTTGGGCTGGATTCCGCTGTTTGATGCCATGGTTGACGGCAACGTCGTGACCGCGTCAAAGCCCGACCCCGAAGTCTTTCTCGAAGGCGCCCGCCGCCTCGGCCTCAAGCCCGAGGAGTGTGTGGTGTTCGAAGATTCCGAAGCCGGAGTCGAAGCCGCCCGCCGCTGCGGCATGAAGGTGGTCGGAATCGGCCACGGACTGGACGCCGACCTACTCGTCAGCGGCCTGGACCAACTGACGCC
>DMDX01000100.1 GCA_003451355.1 Cryomorphaceae bacterium | reverse complement strand
TTGCGGGCGCACCACGACTTGAGGAAGTCAAACTGAGGCTGCACCAATAGGACGGGGTACTTTTTGTTTTCGCCCGCGACCATGCACTGCTCGATGAAGGGCGACATTTTGAACGCGTTTTCCATGGCCTGGGGCGTGATGTACTTGCCTCCGGCGGTCTTGAAAATTTCTTTCTTGCGGTCGGTGATGCGCAGGTAGCCCTCAGCGTCGAATTCTCCGATGTCTCCGGTGCGGAACCATCCGTCCTCAGTCATCACCTCGGCGGTGAGGTCGGGGCGGTTGTAGTATCCCATCATCACGTTGGGGCCCTTGGCGAGGATCTCGCCGTCGGCGTCCAGCTTGAGTTCGACGCCGTCGATGGCGGTTCCGACGGTGCCCAGCTTGTGGCCTTGGCCGGTGGGCAGGTTGACTGCCAAGATGGGTGAGGTTTCGGTGAGTCCGTAGCCCTCTTGAACGTTGATGCCGGCTCCGGCGAAGATGCGGGCGAGCTTGGGGTTGAGCGCGGCGGCTCCGCTGGCGACGGCCAAGGTTTCGCCACCCAGCGCCTCTTGCCACTTGCTAAAGATCAGCTTGCGGGCCAGCTTGAGCTGGGCGTAGTAAAGCGGGCTCAGGCCCTCGTGCTCGTATCGTTCGGCCAGTCCGACGGCCCAGAAAAAGAGTCCGCGCTTGACGCCGGTTAGGGCCTTGCCCTTGTCCATGATTTTGTCGTACACCTTTTCGAGCAGGCGCGGAACCGCCGTAAACACCTGCGGATGCACCTCGCGTAAGTTGTCTCCGATGGTCTCCATCGATTCAGCGAAGTAGACGCCCACGCCGTTGGTGAGGTAGACGTAGACACACACGCGTTCGTAGCTGTGGCACAACGGCAAGAAGCTCAGGGCTTTGCCGGTGGGGCCGACGGGCAGGCGCGAGGCTCCCGCCACGGCGTTCGAGGCGATGTTGCGGTGGCTGAGCATAACGCCTTTGGGGGTGCCGGTGGTTCCGGAGGTGTAAATCAGCGTCGCCAGGTCCTCTTCGCGCACGGCGGCCTTGCGTGTCTCGAGTTCAGCGCAGTGGGCGTCGGTGGCGCGGGCCACGACGTCGTCAAGGCAGGCGGAACCTTCGGTCGGCGTGAACGTGAACACGCCTTCGAGGCTGGGCACGTCGGCGCGAAGCGCCTCCATCTTGTCGCGGAGCTCCGGGTCGCTCACAAAGCAAAAACGCACTCCGGCATCGTTCAAAATGAACGTGTAGTCGGCCTGCGAAATCGTCGGGTACATCGGTACGTCCACGCCGCCCGCGCTGAGGATGGCTTGGTCGCAGAGGTTCCACTCGGTGCGGTTGGTGGTTGAAATAATTCCGACGCGGTCGCCCGGCTTGAGGCCGAGGTCGATGAGCCCGCAGGCCAGTTTCTCGGCCTTGGCAATGAATTCGGTGGTCGACATCGACTGCCACTGGCCGTTGACTTTGGTGTTGAGGGCGTCGGGGCGCGGATGCTTAGCCGCCGCGTAGTGGGCGAAATCAAAAAGGCGTTTGGGTGCGTTCATGCGTGAAAGCTCGTAGGTTACTTGCGGCGCGCTCCGTGGATCCACACCTGGGTTGGCGAGGTCTGCGGGAGGGCCATGGGGGTTACTTCGTTTAGGTTTACCTCAAAGATGGTGAAGTCCGCCCAATTTCCAATACGGATCTCGCCGCGGTCGGACTCCTGAAAGGCCGCGCGGGCGGCGTCTGCGGTCATCCCCTTCAGGGTTTGGGCCAAGGTCAGGGCGTTTTCGGTCTGAAAACCCTCGGCAGGGTGTCCGTCCAGAGCGCGTCGGGCCGTGGAGGCCAAAATCGTGTACATCGGGTTGGGGTGCTCGATGGGGAAGTCGGTTCCGAGCGGAATCCATCCGCCGTTCGCCTCGCGCAGCGCCCGGTAGGCGTAGGCGTGCGGCATGCGGTCCGGCCCTAAGCGATCCGGAGCCCAATCCATATCACTCGTCGCGTGGGTGGGCTGCACCGACGGAACAACGCCTTTGCCAAAGAGGATCTGGTCTTCGGGACTCACCACTTGGGCGTGCTCGACGCGCCAGCGCAGGTCTTTTTTTGCGGCTGGGGCGCTGAGGGCTTCGCGGTACAGGTTGATAATTAAATGGTTGGCGGAATCTCCGATAGCGTGCGTGTTCATCTGCCACCCGGCCTTGGCGAGGCGGTCGGTGGCGGCTTTCAGGTACTTGGTATTGCGAAGTGCCAGCCCAAAATGATCGTGGCGGTCGTGATAGGGGGCGCGCAAAAGGGCTCCGCGGCTGCCCAAAGCGCCGTCGCTGTAGAACTTAAAGCTTCGCACCGACAGCCAGTCGGTCTCGAGGGGGCCGCGGTCAAGCCAATGGTCGAGGGCTTCGGGGCTCTCGGCGACCATGACGTATAGAGGCATGCGCAGCGCTCCCGCCCGCTGAAGGCTGTCGATCAGCATGATGTCCCCAGTGGGCAGCCCGGCATCGTGCACGCCCGTCAGCCCCAGCTCCACGCACCAGCGCTCGGCGGCCAGTAGGTAGCGGATTTTTTCTTCGCGCGAAGGCTCGGCGATGCGCAGCAGGGTTTCGGCATTGTCGACGAGTATTCCGGTGGGTTTGCCGGCGGCGAGCAGGATTTCGCCCCCGTCGATGCGGTTGGCGGCGGTGATTCCGGACTGGGTTAGGGCGATTTGGTTGCAGACCACCGCGTGGCCGTCGATACGCGAGAGTACGATGGGTTTGTCCGTCAGTCCATCGAGTGCGTGGGACGTGGGCCATGCCTTGTCAGCCCAATCGTTTTGGTCCCATCCGCGGCCGCGAACCACCGCGACCTCGGGGTGGTCGGCGACGTACTGGCGGACGCGGTCGACGCACTCGGCCCAGCTGTGCGTTCCGACCAAGTCGACCGTCTCAAGGGCCTGACCAAGCGCC
>DMDX01000037.1 GCA_003451355.1 Cryomorphaceae bacterium | reverse complement strand
CGGCGGTTCCCGCGCCGGCCGAGGGCGCCGCAGCGTCCAATTCCGCGCTGGCCGCGCGGAGCTCCGCAAGCTCCTCCTCGCGACGTGCCCGCTCGGCCGCCTCCTGGTCTGACTTGCGCAGCCCAGCCACGTACTTCTCGACCATCACACGCACGGCTGCAGGATCGCGCCCCGCAAGAAGCACTAATGAATCCGCCAACTGAGCACGGTTGAGCGCCTCCACGAGTACGGACAGCGTTTGGGCCTTCTTGACAAACCCGTCGCGCCCTGCGTACGACTTCGGGAGCAGTACCGAGGCAGAGTCAAAATCAACCTGAGCCCGCTCGTAGGCGCGCCGCTCCAAAGCCAAGGCGCCGTGGCGTGCATAGGCGAGGCCTTGAACGAGTGGGCGCTCGGGCTTGCCGGCAGCAAACGAACGCTGAAAGTAGGCATACGCCTCGTCGCGGTCGTCCCACTGAAGGGCCAAATCGCCCAAGGCAAAATAGATGCGGTCTGCAAAATCGGCATTCTTGGGCTCGCGAAGCAGCTCCCGGAGCTCTTTGTACAACTTGGCGGGATTGATTCCGCCTCCATTCATGCTTCGACGCAGCTGAGCCTCCAAAAGCATCGCATAACTGGCGGGCTGCGCCTTCAGACAGGCCTCGTACATGCGTCGGGCCCGCTCGGGCTCTAGCGCGCGTTCGTACAGCTGGCCAGCCAAAAAGGCATACCGCGCCCGTTGGTGGGCGCGCGGTGCCTTAGCCGCTGCGCGGCCCATCGCTTCGGCCGCTCCGACCCAGTCTTGCTCGGCGATCGCCATCCGCCCGCGAACTCGGTCGACTTGGTACAGCCACTTCTTGGGGACCCCTTTGCGCTCCAGCTCAAACATTAGCGGCTCCGCGAGGGCCGAATTGCCTTGGCGCGCAAGCAGTTCCGCCCGCTCGAGCTCGGCCTCAACCTGCTGCTCAGGATTGCTGCTCAAGCGCGCAACCGTACTCAGCGCTTCAGATGCCGGCGCGTCAAGACCCATCAGCATCTGGGCGCGGGCCATCAAAAGGTAGGCGTCAAACACCGCGGGATTCGCCTGCTTCCCCTTGAACACCATGCTGTGCTCTTGAATGGTTTTGGCTGCCTTCTCGACGGCGCGCTTGGCCTTGACTTCGCCGGGCGTGCCCGTCTTCACTTTTGTCCAGTCGTCCACCGGAATCAGTTGCGTAAAATCGTCCTGCTGCGCCTCTTGCGCCAACGCCAACGCTTCCGCGTAGGCCACTTGACCGTTATACAGCGGATTAAATCGAGCCGTAACCTCGTGGTAGCGACGGTTCAGCCAACGGTCTTTTTCGCGGCTGCAACCCGACAGGGCTACGGCCGCGACCGTAGCACCCAAAGCAAGGGAGCGGAACAGCAGAGACGAACGCATAATGAGGTTAACGCAGAAAGTCCAAAGTTAGGGCGTTCGGGCGGCTGCGTTTCGGATTCCCTACCTTTGAAATTGTGAAGACTCCGAAGCGACGAACCCGAAAAGAACTCGCCCAGCATTGGCTCGCGAAGTGGCGCCACCGCTACCGCTTGGTTTTACTCGATGAATCCTCGTTTGAGGAACGGTTCTCAATGGTCCTCAACCGCCGCAACGTGTTTTTGGCCGTGGGTAGCGCGGTGCTCTTTTTGATCGTGTCCACGACCTTTTTGATCGCCTACACCCCGCTGCGCGAGTACATTCCCGGGTATTCGAGCACCGCACTTCGGCGCGAAGCCGTGCGGCTCAACGAGGTGACAGACTCCCTCGTCGACTTTGTGGCCTACCAAGAATCCTTCATTCAGCACATTCAATTTATGGTCGACGGAAGCCTTCCGCCCGACACCCTCACCAGTGCCGCAACTCCGCCCCCGGGCTGGTCGGCCGAGCGACTCAAAGCGAGCGAACGCGAGCGCAAGCTCCGCCAAGAGGTCGAAGCGCGCGAAAGCCAGGCTGAACTGGCGAGTGAAGGCCAAATGCTTCAGCCCGTTGCGGGCCTCGTGCGGCGCACGGCAAATGCCGCACAGGGTCGCTTTGGACTTGAAATTGACGCGGTACGACCATCTGATGTCGTCGCTGTAGACGACGGCACGGTGCTTGCGATCGAGGGAACGACTTCGCTGGGCTATTCCATGACCGTACACCACTCTGACGACCGCATCAGCCGTTACGTGGGCCTCAACCGCGTCACCGCACGACCCGGAAGCAGCGTCAAGCGCGGCGAAACCCTTGGCAGACTCCTCGAAGAAGACCCCGAAAATCCGATTCCATTTAAAATTGAGCTCTGGATCCACGGACGCCCTGTCAGTGCCGCCCAAGAGCTCGGATACCGCAAGTAGTACGAAATGAAAACGTTCAAAGAATTTGCCGCAGTCCAGTGGGCTGCCATAGTTGACCGCCAAACCCGCGCTTGGGCCACGAAACCCTTTGAAACCCAGCAACGCACGCTCGAACAGCTCACCGCCACCGCGGCCCGCACCGTTTTTGGACGCGACCACCGCTTCGCCGACGTGCGCAGCCACCAGGACCTTATTCAGGCCGTCCCGGTACGCGACTACGAGGCGCTTCGGCCCTATATCGACCGTGTCGTGGCGGGCGAGTCCGACATTTTGTGGCCCGGCCGTCCCACCTACTTCGCCAAAACCAGCGGAACCACCTCAGGCGCCAAGTACATTCCCCTGACCAAGGAGTCCGTGCCCTACCACATTTCGTCGGCCCGCAACGCCCTCTTCGCCCACATGCACGCTACCAGCCAAAGCCGCATGGTCAACGGCAACATGATCTTTCTGCAGGGCAGCCCTGTGCTCGAAGACAAAAACGGCATCCCCACGGGTCGCCTGAGCGGAATCACCGCCCACTTCGTTCCCTCCTACCTTCAAAAGAACCGCAAGCCCACGTGGGACACCAACTGCATCGAGGACTGGGAAGACAAAGTCGAAGCCATCGTGCGCGAAACCGTAGGCGCCCCGATGTCCATCATCTCGGGAATTCCGCCCTGGGTACAGATGTACTTCGAGCGCCTGCTCGAGGTCAGCGGCAAGTCGAGCATCGGCGAGGTATTCCCCACCCTTGACCTCTTTGTCACGGGCGGAGTCGCATTCGAGCCCTACCGCGCCCGATTCGAAGAGCTCTTTGGCCGCAAGGTTCCCATCGTGCAGACCTACCCGGCGTCTGAGGGCTTCATCGCCTACCAGGACCAGCCCGACAGCCAGGATTTGCTGCTGCTGCTCAAGAACGGAATCTACTACGAATTCATTCCGTCCGACCGCTTTTTTGACGAAAATCCGCCCCGCCTCAGCCTCGCCGAGGTCCAAACCGGCGTCAACTACGCGCTCATCATGCACACCAACGCCGGCCTTTGGGGCTACAGCATTGGCGACACCGTCGAGTTCGTGTCGACGGCCCCCTACCGCATTCGTGTGACCGGACGCATCAAGCACTTTATCTCGGCCTTTGGCGAGCACGTCATCGGATCCGAAGTCGAGTACGCCCTCGAACAAGCTGTGGCCGCCCACGGCGGCAAAGTGCGTGAATTCACCGTCGCTCCACAGGTCAACCCCAGCGAGGGCGGACTGCCCTACCACGAGTGGTTTGTCGCCTTTGACGAGGCACCCGCCGACCTCGAGGCCTTTACCGCCACCGTCGACCGCGCCCTACAGGCCAAAAACGTCTACTACCAAGATTTGATTTCGGGCGGAATCTTGCGCAACTGCGTGCTGCGCGCACTCCCGAACGACGCCTTCATCACCTACATGAAGTCGGTGGGCAAGCTCGGCGGCCAAAACAAGGTTCCGCGTCTGATGAACGACCGCAGTGTAGCAGACAAGCTAGTAGCTAGCAACTAGTAACCAGCAGCTAGTTAAGGCTGAAAGCCGTGGTCCTGTTCCGTCGGATTTAGTGAGGCCGCGACCGCCAAGCGGTCGCAGCGCTCGTTCTCGGGGTGGTCGTTGTGGCCCTTGATCCACTCAAACCGCACTTGGTGGGGCTCCATGGCTTTGAGCAGGCGCTTCCACAGATCCGGATTTTTTACTTTGGCCCAACCGCGTCGCTTCCAGCCGTCAATCCATCGGGCGTTGAACGCGTCCACCACATACTTGCTGTCGCTGACCACTCGAACGGAGCAGCCCGACTTGAGGGCCTCAATACCCACTATCACGGCCATCAGCTCCATGCGGTTGTTGGTGGTGTGGTAAAATCCGCCACTCAGTTCTTTTTCGTGGGCGCCGCTGCGCAAAATGGCTCCGTAGCCGCCGGGGCCCGGGTTGCCCTTGGCTGCCCCGTCCGTAAACAGGTCTACTTGGACCATCCTTCAGGTAAATCAGTGGGTAGGTGCAACCCAAGAAGGTCGGCCGTCACGACGCGCGGGTATGCCCAATGCTCGCCTTTAAGGATGCGCGCCGCAACCTCCTCAGCGGTGTCACCGGGGTTAACAGCCGTGCGCATTTGAAAGAGAACGGGGCCCTCGTCGTAGTGCTCGGTCACTCGGTGGATGCTGAGTCCGGATTCCGTCTCGCCGGCGGCAACCACCGCCTCGTGGATGTGGTGGCCGTACATCCCGTGCCCGCCGTAGGCCGGCAGCAGCGCGGGATGAATATTGTAGCAATGAGCGCCAAACGCCTGTATCCAGGCTGCTGGAACCGGCTTGAGGTAGCCCGCCAGCACCAGGGCCGTCACGCCCTCAGCGCGCCACTGAGCCAGCAGGGGCTCGTCGTCCTGACCCGGAACAAAGTGATAGACTGGCGCGTAGAGTGAGCGATTCCAAATTCCTGCGGACGTTCGGTTGGTCCAAATTCCGACCGTTTGAACGGCGCCATTAGCCCAAAAATCGAGCAGGGCCGCGGCATTGCTTCCGCTACCTGAAACGAGGATTGCAACTTTTGGTGGATTCACGGCCTAAAGGTAGGGGGCGAAATGCACCACAATTCCAAAGATTGGCTTTTCTTTGCACCCATCAATAACTCAAAACCATTGGTTATGTCGGACATCGCCGCACGCGTACAAAGCATCATCGTAGATAAATTGGGAGTTCCCGAGTCAGAAGTAACGGCTGAGGCCTCATTTACTGGCGACTTGGGTGCAGACTCACTCGATACAGTTGAGCTCATCATGGAATTCGAAAAAGAATTTGACATTCAAATTCCTGACGATCAAGCTGAAGGAATTCAAACTGTAGGTCAGGCTGTCGCCTACATCGAGACCGCCAAGGCCTAATTAGGTTGTATGGAACTGAAACGTGTCGTTGTCACGGGCCTTGGTGCCCTGA
>DMDX01000034.1:2282-2965 GCA_003451355.1 Cryomorphaceae bacterium | reverse complement strand
GGCGATTGGATGCACTGGTTTGATGCCTGGATAGATCCCAACGACACCACGTCAACCCCAATCTATGCCTCTGTAGATCAGGTTGAAGTGGACTTTTGGATGCGCTCCCTTGAGGGCGACACGCTTCTTGCCCGTTCTCAGCTTTCGCTCTCTGGAATTCGTGTGGCCGCCTCTGAACTCAGTGTCTCGGGCGACCTCAATGTGGCAGTTCCAGGTACGGGTGAGGTCGCCGCGAAGTTTGAGGTGCGCCCCGAGGAATCAAACGTCGTGCTTAAGTACCAGCGTTGGCAACTCGCGACGCGCTACACCCCATCCAATATTGAACTTAAACTCAAAGATGATTCAATTAATTCATTGAATTTAAGTATATTAAACAAAGAAGAATCTTGGGTTTTAGAGCCTACGCGCGTCGCCTGGGATGGGGTAGAGGGTAGCGTAGCTGCGCTCTGGGGACCGTCCAAGCATTGGCTCGAACTGGAATGGTCGGGCATCAATGCTCGGATCCAAGAGCGCCATGGGACGTGGTCGCTGGCAGTACGAGCTGATTCGACAAACGCCGATGAGGATGCATCATGGGCGGCACACGGAAGCCTCAAGGGTAGCTACTCGGACGGCAATTGGGCACTCAACGGTCGCACGCTACGCGTTCGGTTCGGCGACGCTCGATGGAATGTGGGCCCAAT
>DMDX01000034.1:884-2202 GCA_003451355.1 Cryomorphaceae bacterium | reverse complement strand
CGATGGAATGTGGGCCCAATTAATGCGTTGGGCGGCGCGCATTCATGGCAGCTGAGCATCGCAGAAGAGACCTACGGTCAGCTTTCAGCACAAGGGGATTACAGCGCCGAGTCAATCACGGCGACATGGACGCCCGTGCGCGCTCTTCGGCCTGTGGCATCGCTGCCTTCACTTGCGGCAATAGACGTCAAGTGGTCTTCGCTCGCTCCATGGGACCTGCAGCTGTCGGCTCGCGACACTTCGGGCGTTGTGGGCTGGGCGACCGCATCCTACCGGTCCGAATTATGGACGATAGCCGCCAGTCTGGGGGACTATCGCGTCAATGCGGAATTTGATCGGACTCCGGATCGCTGGGCGATTCCGACTCGAGAGGTACACCAATGGGCAGAGAATGCTATATCAAGTAGGTTTGACGTGCTCGACTCTGTGGGGCTCAGGTCCCTTTCAATCAAAGGCCCGGAACTCAATGCCTCGGTCAACCACAGCTTGGACCAAACCACAGCATCAGCGTTCTATTCGCACGACGAAACCACCGCCAGTTGGCGCTACACGGCGTCCGAGAGCAAGGCAGAGCACTTTTTGGATTGGACGGGTAGTGAAGTTGCGCACCTTCACCTCGTCGGTCGCGCACGAGATAGCCTTCGCGTGACCGCTCATGCAACGGCTCCGCATTCTCGAGGCGGAACCGCAGAGTTCGC
This sequence comes from Cryomorphaceae bacterium, assembly GCA_003451355.1. Lineage (GTDB taxonomy): Bacteria > Bacteroidota > Bacteroidia > Flavobacteriales > Schleiferiaceae > TMED14. The sequence continues at coordinate 1,504 of DMDX01000034.1, read as the reverse complement.
AATGTCCGTATGGCCGCACCAGTCGGTGTGGTCTGGATCCTTGAATTCGGGTACCGCATCGGCATGGTACCGTCCAGAAGACGGCGATAGTTTAGAACTAACGGGCATCCTCACCGGTGCACAATCATGGACCTATGACTTCGCCAACCAGCGCTTAGCGCTTGACGATCCCTTGTCGTGGAGCAGTCCAGAAGGCAGTGTCGCCGTGGGCGGAGCGCTCAGTCCCAACGAGGGAGAGGTTTTGCGCGTTCAAGCACGCAACGTGAACCTGCCTTTTTGGTCGCGCATCGCGGGATTGTCGGGCGTTGACCTTGGCGGGGCCCTTCGCCTTGATGCGGTCGTGGTCGGTCAGCTTTCGGGCTGGGCAGTCTCGGGCGGAATCCGCACCGAGAACCTCAGCCTTCGCAACCAATCCGTCGGCGAGGTGCGGGTGGAACTTGACTACCTGCCGGATGCGGCGCATACGGACCTCAGTGTGGTGTGGGACCACCGCGACACCGTGCTGCTCGACCTGCGCGGCGTCCTTGATGCGGATCATTTTGCGGCCCAAACGAAAGTGCTCAACATACCGGTGCGCTGGGTGCGACCCTTTGCAGAAGGGGCTGTTGACGAGCTTGACG
>DMDX01000034.1:0-664 GCA_003451355.1 Cryomorphaceae bacterium | reverse complement strand
CTGTTGACGCGCTTGACGGTCGCCTCAAAGGCAAGGTCAACCTCGAATCAAAGCCAGATTTCAGCGACTTCAACTGGTACGGAAGCGGATTTTGGGCCAATGCCAACCTGGAACTGCCATCCATCGGACTCGGACTCAAAAGTTCGACCCCGTGGACGCTCACCAAGAGCGGTGTAGTCCTCGGGCCCGCCCGATGGGCCGACCACCGTGGCGTAGGATCGGCTGAGATCCGAGCAAAAGTCGCGTTTGAGGGCCCCGAATTGGTGGATCTCACGTTCAAGACTGAGCGGATGCTCATGCTCGACCTCCCTCCCAACTCCGACTTTTTTGGCTATGTCGTGGGCTCTGGCCAAGGGCGCCTGCGCGGAACTGCCAACGCCCTTCGCCTCGACATTCAAGCCAAATCGGCCGACTCCTCGGTATTTGTCCTACCATTGGACGCGCCGGTTTCTTTGGATGAAGTTGAATTTCTGCACTTTAAATCTCGTTCTGCTCCGGACGCTCCGCGCGTTAGGCGCCGGCCTACCGACGATTTTCGCTTTGACCTTCACCTCGACCTCGAGGTCACCCCAGACGTGCTGGCGCGGCTCATTTTGGACGAAACCGTGGGTGACGTGATCGAGGCGCGGGGCTCAGGGCCTTTGCAGCTCGACGTCCCGTGGGT
>DMDX01000171.1 GCA_003451355.1 Cryomorphaceae bacterium | reverse complement strand
GGTGAATGCGACCTACGGGATGCGGGCGGGCTTTAATATTCCGGTAATTTCAAAAACGCACCTCGTGTGGCAGATGGGAGCCAACTACTGGAACACCAACTACGCCTACGCTGATGCGCCTACGGCTTCATCGAATCCGCTTCACCAAACGCTTTCAGAGCACGGAATCCGCACCGCCGGAGTCAACACCACCGTGTTCAAGCCGCTGGACAGCAAGCAGTTCCTGCTCTTTCAAGGTTCTGCTGACCTCAGCGGAACCTACGGTATTGGACTCATGCCCGCCGACTACCTGAAGTATTCTGCTGCATTGCTTTACGGACGCCGTCCGACCGAAAAAAAGCAGTGGGGTGTGGGTTTGGCCCGTACCTACCGCGTCGGTGAAATCAACTACATCCCGGTCGTGCTGTACAATTCAACGGACGCGCTCAACAAGTGGGGCGCCGAGGTGCTCTTCCCTGCGCGAGCTCACGTACGTCGGACCATCAACCCGCGCAACATGCTGTTTGCGGGCTACGAACTCGAGGGACAATCCTACCGCCTTTGGCGCAATCCAACGGGTTTTGATGATTTTGACCTTCGCGACCAGGAGCTTGAAATCCGTCGCGGCGAGATCCGTCTCCGTATGCTGTACGAATTCTCCCTCAAGGACTTCATTTGGCTTTCGGTTCAGGCGGGTTACCGCGTGAACTACCGCTACGACGTCGATCGTCTGGTCGGCGGAACCGAGATCTACCGCGCCTTCGGAATCCTTCGTGACGATCCCTACGCCCAAACCAACGGCCTTGGGAATCCGTTCTACTTCAACGTGAGCTTGAACGTGGTAAGCCCCTGATTCCATACTCCTAAAACGCAAAAGCCCCGCCAAACTGGCGGGGCTTTTTTTATTCGAAGTCCTTGGACAATTAGGCCGCGGGCGTCGCTACCACCGTGAAGGTGATGGTGATGTCGTCTGAAAGAACGTAGTCTTTTACGAAGTGCTTCCAGCTCACGCCGTGCTTCTGGCGGTCAAAAACCAAGGTTCCAGTGAAGCTCACACCTGACTCAGAAACGGTCATGTTGGTGATTTCGAGCTCCTCGTCTACGGTCACACCTTTAACCGTCAATTTGCCAGTAACCTTATCGGTAGTAGCAGTTACGATTTCAAACGTAGCCGTTGGGAATGAATCAATTCCGAAGAAGTCGTCTGTAGTCAAGTGACCTACGAGGTCGCTGGCGCGGCCGCCGTCTTGATCCTTGTACGATGCGCTGTCGGTTGGCCAAATGCTGGTCATGTCGATGGTGAAGGTTCCGCCAACAAGTGCGCTATCGGCAACCTCTACGGTGCCTGAAGCAAGCTTTACCGCGCCATTGTGGCCGTATACGCCGATGACTTCGCCCTTCCATTCTACGTTTGAAGCGGCTACGTCTACAGTGTAAGCGGCTGTTTCAGTTGCAACAACTTCTTCAGCGTTGTTTGAGCACGATGCGGCGACCAACGCGATGGCGGCGGCAGCAAAAATTGATTTATTCATAGTTTTTTAAGTTTCGTTTTAGTGGGCACAAAGATATGTGTTTAAACACATAAAACAAGTTTTGGTGTTTGTGCCACGTTTCGACGTGCACATCGCACCTACTAATCCCGAAAAACTCTGCGCTCCAACCAGATCGTTCCGTAGGGCAGGAGCGAGGCAAGGCCAAACGCGGCAACGCGTCCAAAGCTCCACCGATTGCGAATCCACACGGCTAAGAGTAGGACGCAAAACAGCACAAAGAGCCCCCCATGGGCTGCGCCCACTATTTTGTTGGGCCATAAAATACCAAATCCGTACTTCAGCGGCATCGTCGCTCCGAACGCCAAGTAGCTGATACCCTCTGCAATTGCAACCTTGCGAAAAAGTGAAATGAGGTTCATAACTAATTATTTACCAATGCAAAAACGACCAAAAATGGAACCGAGCAGATCATCTGCCGTGACTTCCCCTGTAATGCTACCCAAGTGCCGTAAGGCATCCCGAAGGTCGTAGGCAACGAGTTCGCCACTCGTACCCAATACAAGACTCTCGCGAGCACGCTCTAAGGACTCGATGCTCGCTCCGAGGGCCTCGGCGTGGCGCGCATTGGCGATCAGTACATCTCCTTCGGGGATCTGGACCCTAGACTCAAGATGGCGCTCAAGCACTTCCAAGTCGCTTGGGTCAGGACTCATCGCGAGGTGCTCCGGATAGGTCGTTACATCGCGTGCGCCCCAGGTGTCGCGCTTCGTCAGCAGCAGTACGACATCGGATTCAGGATTTGCTTCGCGCACACGGTCAACCAAATCTTGAGCTTCGAGTGCGCTCGAATGCAGCGGGTCCACGAGTGCGAGCACTATGTGCGCCTCTCGGATTTTGGCCCACGAACGCTCTATGCCCATTCGCTCCACTACCTCGTCGGTCTCACGAATCCCCGCAGTGTCAATGAGTCGAAACATGAGGTCGCCCAACCGAAACCGTTCTTCGACACTGTCGCGCGTCGTACCCGGAACGTCGCTCACCAACGCACGCTCATCCCGCAGTAGCCGGTTCAGCAGCGTGCTCTTTCCCGCGTTGGGCGCGCCAACCAGCACGAGCGGAATCCCTTCCCGCATGGCCTGTCCCTGCCTAAAGGTGCTGCGCATCCGTGTGCATTCGTTTGAAACGGAATCCAGCAATGCAATCAAGTCTTCGCGGCGCGCAAACTCAACATCTTCTTCGACAAAGTCCAATTCCAGTTCAATGAGCGCCGCAAAATCCATCAACTGCTGGCGCA
>DMDX01000084.1:3443-3674 GCA_003451355.1 Cryomorphaceae bacterium | reverse complement strand
ATGGCGTCGATACAAACGTCGGTGAAGAGTTCTTGGGGCCGGTGGTGATGGTGTTGTTGAGTTCTGCTTCAAAGTAGAATCCCACGCCAGCTGAGCCCGTGATTCCCGTGATTCCCGGAGGACGGCAGCACGATGCCCAATACATTTTGTAGTCCGGGCAAAGGGTTGGCAGGGTTACAAATCCAATGTAAATGTTGACCATCGGCGTGAACGTAGCTGCGGACTGGGGGA
>DMDX01000084.1:1097-3189 GCA_003451355.1 Cryomorphaceae bacterium | reverse complement strand
ATTTGAACCGTTTGGTTGGTTCCGAGGCCGATACCGGTAAGCTCGCGGTACAGTACCAACTTGATGCGGTACTGGTTTGCAACGCCTGTGGAATCGCCCACGTACTTGTACTGAATGTCGCCACCAATAATGTGCGATGCCTTACTGGCCATAGGGGCAAGTAGCATTAAGGCTAAAAGAATTCGAATCACGCGCATGTCAGCTTGGTATTTTGTCTAGTATACAAACATACTCCGTCCCGCGAAACTGCGTGTTGAAGGAGCAGAAATCGGCTCACGTGAATGAGCGAGCGGGGTACTTACAGCGTTTTGCGCAATCGCGCCACGGGAATTCCGAGCTGCTCGCGGTACTTGGCGACGGTGCGTCGGGCGATGGGATAGCCTTTGTCTTTGAGCAACTTAGCAAGCGCGTCGTCGGTGAGCGGATCGCGCGAATCCTCTTCGCCAATGCTCTCTTCGAGGATTTTTTTGATCTCGCGCGTGGACACCTCTTCGCCCTCTGCATTGGTCATGCTCTCGCTAAAAAAGCGCTTGATGAGAAAGGTTCCGAACGGAGTCTGCACGTACTTCTGACTGGCCACACGGCTGACGGTAGAAATGTCCATGCCCACCTCGTCGGCAATATCCTTGAGAATCATGGGCTTGAGCTTGCGGTCGTCGCCGGTGAGAAAGTAGTCTTCTTGGTAGCGCATGATCGACGACATGGTCAGCAGAAGTGTTTGCTGGCGCTGCTTGATCGCGTCGATGAACCACTTGGCGCTGTCGATCTTGCTCTTGATAAAGGTAAATGCCTCTTTTTGCTGATTGTTGTCAAAACCCTTTGCCTGGCGGTAGTGCGTCAGCATCTCCTTGTACTCACGGCTGACGTTGAGCTCGGGGGCGTTGCGTCCGTTGAGCTTGAGCTCGAGCTTGCCGTCCACAACGCTCACTAAAAAATCCGGAACCACGACTTGGCTTGGCTCTGACCCCTGGGTGGCGCTTCCGCCTGGCTTGGGGTTGACGCGCACGATTTCGTCGAGGGCGGATCTAAGGGTGGCCTCATCGATACCAAGACCCTGCATCATTCGACTGTAGTGGCGCTTGGCCAGCTCGTCAAAGTAGCGGTCGACCAGCGCCCGGGCGGTGCGAACCACCGGAGTCTCTGGACGACGGGCCAACTGAAGGAGCATGCATTCCTGAAGGTTACGGGCTCCGACTCCGGGTGGGTCCATCGACTGAATAACCCGCAGAGCATCCTCGAGCTCGCTGACTTCAATGAAGATTCCGAGCGAAAAGGCCAAGTCGTCCACAATGTCGACGAGCTCGCGGCGCAAGTATCCGTCGTCGTCCAACGTTCCGATTAAGTACTTGCACAAATGCTCCTTTTGCGGGCTCACGCTGCGCAGCGCAAGCTGCTCCTGAAGGACGTCACTCAAGTCCTGGCGCGCGACAATCGGGGCCTCATAGGTCTCGTCGTCAGCAGAATAGTTGTTGGCGTTGAGCTTGTATTCTGGGGTGTCGTCAAAGAGTTCTTCTGAGAACTCCACATCCTGAATTTCAGAATATTCATCGGACTCTTTGTCGGACGAATACTCGTCTTCAGAATTGTCGTAGTCGGTTTCGTACGGATCCTCGTCCACCTGACTCTCGGTTTCGAGGGCCGGATTCACTTCAAGTTCCTCTTGAATGCGCTCTTCGAGTGCCTGCGTCGGGAGCTGAATCAGCTTCATGAGCTGAATCTGCTGCGGCGACAGCTTCTGCTGGAGCTTGAGGGCTTGGGACTGGCGTAGCACGGTAGTGAACGATTAAAACTTGGCGCTTCCTGGGAATCGGGGAAACGGAATCACGTCGCGGATGTTGCCCATTCCCGTCACAAACTGGATCATGCGCTCGAATCCGAGTCCGAATCCGCTGTGCACGCAGGTGCCAAACTTGCGCGTGTCGAGGTACCAGTCGAGGTGGTGCGGATCGATGCCCACCGCCTTCATCTTTTCAACGAGCACGTCGTGGCGCTCCTCGCGCTGGCTACCGCCGATGATTTCGCCGATTCCGGGAAAGAGGACGTCCATGGCGCGCACGGTCGTGCCGTCCTCGTTGAGGCGCATGTAAAACGC
>DMDX01000084.1:0-887 GCA_003451355.1 Cryomorphaceae bacterium | reverse complement strand
TAGCTGCAGCGCACAAAGGGGTTGTTCACCACAAAATTGAGCTTCTCGACCAAGCCCATCGGCTGGCGCTGGGCGGCGGGCTTGGACTGCTCCTCTTGCTGCAGGCGCTGGTCGAGCACGGCGAGGTCGTCGGCACAGCGGTCGAGCACGTGGCGAATGATGTGCTTGGCGAAGTCTTCGGCCAGCTGCATGTTGTCCTCAAGCGTGTAAAACGCCATCTCTGGCTCAATCATCCAAAACTCGCTCAGGTGGCGCGTGGTGTTTGAATTTTCAGCGCGGAACGTGGGTCCAAACGTGTAAATCTTCCCCAGGGCCATGGCTCCGAGCTCCCCCTCGAGCTGGCCGCTCACCGTGAGGTTGGTGCTCTGGCCAAAAAAGTCTTCGCTGTAGTCGACTTCGCCGGATTCGGTGCGGGGCGGATTGTCGGCGGGCAGCGAGGTCACGCGAAACATCTCGCCGGCACCCTCGGCGTCACTTGACGTGATGATCGGCGTCGCCCAGTGGTAAAATCCGTGCTCGTGAAAGAACTGGTGCACTGCGTACTGCGCCTCGTGGCGAATGCGAAACACGGCACTGAACGTCGCCGTCCGTGGGCGAAGGTGGGCGATTTCGCGAAGGAATTCGAGGCTGTGGCGCTTGGGCTGAAGGGGGTATTCTTCGGGCGAACTGTCGCCATGTACCACAACCTCTTGCACCTGAATTTCAACCGCCTGACCGCTGCCCTGCGACGCCACGAGGAGTCCGCGAACTTCTACAGCTGCTCCGGTGGTAATGCGCTTGAGTACATCCTCGGGCGTGCGCTCGAAGTCCACCACGCACTGCACATTCGACCCCGTCGACCCATCGTTCAGGGCGATGAAGCGGTTCGAGCGAAACGTACGAACCCA
>DMDX01000114.1 GCA_003451355.1 Cryomorphaceae bacterium | reverse complement strand
CACTTCAACGAGAACTACATGGAGTCGACGAAGTTCCCCAAGGCGACGCTACGCGCCAAGATTGGCGGTGTCACTGATTGGAAGAAGCCGGCGACCTACAAAGGTGGCGTCAAGGGTCAAATGGAAATCCATGGTGTCACAAAGGATGTGAATATCCCTATTACGATTACGGTCAATAAGGACGGATCGGTGTCTATTGAAAGCGAGTTCAGCGTGCACACGGCGGACTACGGTATCAAAATCCCAACCCTCATGGTGTCTAAGATCGCTGAGGATGTTAAAGTCACCGTTAAATCGACGTTGAAGGGTGCGTAAGTTTCTTTTAGGGCTTTTTGCCGCGGGTTCCTTGGGGCTTTGGGCGCAAGACGACTTGCTGGCTGAGTTGGATGCAATGGCTCCTGAAGCACCCAAGCAGTTTGCGTTTGCGACCTTCAAGGGTACCAAGTTGGTCAACGGTTCGACCGTCGAAATGCCGGGTGCTGGGGTCGGGCAGTTCATCATTGGGCACCGCTTCGGAGCCTTAAACGATAAACCGCTGTACAACTTGTTCGGGATCGACGTGGCTCAAATCCGCTTTGAGTACTCGTACAACCCCGTATCGTGGTTGAATGTGGGGCTTGGACGCTCTTCGGGAAGCAAGACCTACGACGGATTTACCAAATTTCGTCTGCTTCGCCAATCCACGGGAGGAAAAGGATTCAACAGTCCGGTGAGCGTCGTGTGGTATTCGTCGATGACGGCGACCACGGTTCCGTTTACGGATGGGTTTGACCATTTCTTCACCGATCGTTTGGCCTACGCCCACCAACTCATGATTGCGCGCAAGCTCAGCGACAAGGTGTCGCTCCAAGTTGCGCCTACGCTGGTGCACTTCAACTTGGTTCCGCTGGCGAGCGACCGGAACGACCAGCTCGGCCTTGGGTTGAGTGGGCGGTACAAGTTGACTCAGCGCATGGCATTGACCGCAGAAGCGATGCTTCGCCAGACACCTTTTGCCGGAACCCACACGCCCTTGAGCATCGGTCTCGACCTTGAGACCGGCGGCCACGTATTTCAGTTTCACGTGACCAATGCGCGATCCATGGCGGATCCCCAATGGATGATGCAAACCCCTGGCTCGTGGGCAAATGGGGACTTGTTTCTCGGATTTAATATTTCGCGGGTATTTACCCACGTACAACCTAAAGAACTGCGATGAAGTATGTTTTTGCCGCGTTAAGCTTGGGGCTGTTGGCCTCCTGCACGCACATTCCGCCGGTTCCGGACCCCGATCCACAGCCGTGCGATCCGGGCATCGTGGATTTCACGAACGAAATCCTCCCCATGATTCAGTCCAACTGTGCGATGAGCGGATGCCACGTGGGTCCCAATGCCGCTGACGGGATCAACTTGTCGACTTATGCCGGAATCATGGAAGAGGTGAAGCCTGGGAATCCCGGAGGAAGTGAGCTGTACGAAGTGCTCTTCGAGACCGGTGATGACCTCATGCCGCCGCCTCCGATGGCCGCGCTGAATGCCACCCAAAAGGAGCGCATTCGCCTCTGGATCCAGCAAGGTGCCAACGAGACTAACTGTGCGGGCGCGTGCGATTCGACGTCGGCGACCACCTACGCTGCCGTGATTGCGCCCATGATTCAAACGAACTGCATCGGGTGCCACCAAGGCGCTGGCGCTTCGGGCGGAGTTCAACTGACGAACTATTCTGAAGTTTCAGGAGCCGTGAATTATTTAGGCCTTGTCGATGCAGTGAACGGGGTTAACGGTCGTTCGCAAATGCCACCTTCTGGACGCATGAGCGACTGCAACGTGGCGCTGCTTGAACGCTGGGTGCGCGACGGGATGCCGCAGTAAGCATTTAAAATTTTAATAGACGCCCGCCCGGCATTGCGCCGCGGCGGGCGTTACTTTTGGGGCCTATGGAGCAGTTTGATTTTATCCTGGTCGGCGGCGGAATCGTGGGTGCCGCGGTTTCGTACAAGATTGCCAAGGCCTACCCCGAGGCCAAGGTGGTGCTGATTGAGAAAGAATTCGGACTCGCCCAGCACCAAACGGGCCGCAACAGCGGCGTCATACATTCTGGACTCTACTACAAGCCTGGATCCCTTAAGGCGCGTACCTGCCTCGATGGCTACTCCCAGATGCTCGACTTTGCCCGTGAGCACGACGTGAAGCACGAAGTCTGCGGTAAGGTGGTGGCCGCGGTAGGTTCCGAAGAAGAAACCCGCCTCGAAACGCTCCGGCTGCGCGGTGGTGAAAACGGTCTTAACGGGCTGCGCTACCTCGATTCCGACGAACTCCGCGAGCGTGAACCCCAGCTGAATGCGACCAAGGCGTTGCTGGTTCCGCAAACCGGAATCATCCACTATGCCGATGCGGCTGAGGCCATGCTCAAGGCGGGGCGCGGAACCGTGCGCTTGCAGACCACCGTGACCGGATTTACCGCCGAGGGGGTGACCACGAGCCAAGGCGTGGTGCGCGGCAAGCACATCATCGTCTGTGCGGGCCTTCAGAGCGACCGCCTCGCGCGCCGCGATGGAGTGGATGCGGGTCTGCAGATCGTGCCCTTCAGGGGCGACTACTACGAGTTGAGTCCCCGCGCGCAGGCCAAGGTGAAGCACTTGATTTACCCCGTTCCGGACCCCAACTTTCCCTTTTTGGGCGTGCACTTCACCCGAATGGTGCATGGCGGTGTCGAATGCGGTCCCAACGCCGTCTTCAGTTTTGCCCGCGAAGGCTATTCTAAAACGGCATTTAGCGGAGCCGACACGGCGGCTGCCCTTGGGTACGGCGGAACCTGGAAGCTGTTTGCCCAGCACTGGCGCTACGGGCTTGGCGAGTACGAGCGCGCCTTCAGCAAAACCAAATTTCTGAAGGCGCTCCAGCGCCTGATTCCAAGCCTCGAGCTCGAAGACCTGCATCCCGGCCGCGCCGGCATTCGTGCCCAAGCCCTGCGCCGCGACGGGACTCTCGAGGACGACTTCGTGCTCCGCCAAGGGGCGCGCGCCTTTCACGTGCTCAACGCACCGTCACCCGCAGCGACCGCATCGCTCGCCATTGCGGACGAAATCTTGCGGCAAGCGAATTTGGTCGGTTAGCAAGGTTGGCGAGGTTGGCTCGTTGGCTCTCGCGTAACTAGTAACTTGTTTCTGGTTCTAATGAGGGCGTTTAGTTGGCTCCTGCACAAACGTTAAGGGACATCCAGGCAAAGCGCCAATCCTGAGGCGCCGCGGGCGCAACCAGTAGCAGGAAACCAGAAGCTAATTGGTCAACGAGCCAATCTCAGCCAACCTCGCCAATCTCTACGCCGGCCATTCGCTCTCGCGCCCAATGTGAAAGAGGGCGTCGCCGCGGTGGACGAGGGGCATGTTGTTGTGGCCGATGATGAATCCGTCGAAGGGCGCAAAGACTTTGACGGAGTAGGAGTCGTAGGGGTTCCGCACGCGGCCAATGAGCTCGCCTTCGCTGACGGCTTGGCCGCTTTCGCGCTCGAATGAGAAGAGGCCGCTGGCTTCGGCGCGTACCCACGTCGTTTGGCTGAGGTGGCGCGGAGCACTGTGCTTGCCGTGGCGGTCTTTGAGTCCGCGGATTTTGGGCGCTTTGTGGGCGCACATGCCGAGGCTAGAGAGGAGGCGCTTGGTTCCGCGAATGGCGTCTTTGACCGAGGATTCTTCGAGGCGCATACTTTCACCGCCTTCAAAGACGACGATGGGAACGCCCATGTGAAAGCCCTGGGCCCGCAGCGAGCCGGGAATGAGGGGCGAGGCCATTGCGATGGGGGCTCCAAACGCTTTTGCGTAGCGAATGGCTTCAGCGTCTTCGGGGTCGTAGCGAACTTGGGGGTAGTTAGTGCGGCTGGCTCCGCCTGTGTGAAAATCGACGGCTAAGTCGATGTGGGGCAGAACCTTATCGGTCATGGTGTGCGCCACCAAACTCGCGAGCGAACCTTGGGCGGAACCGGGAAAGCTTCGGTTGACGTCCTTGCCGTCTGGAACTTCGCGACTGAAGAAGAGAAATCCGTAGACGTTGATGATGGGGATGGCAATGATGGATCCGCAGGCGAGGTCGTTGAACAGCCCAAGGGACATCATGCGGCGCACGGCCTCGATACCGTTGACCTCGTCGCCGTGCAGTCCGCCGCTCAACAGCACGGTCGGGCCGGGGTTTTCGCTGCGAAACACGTGCACGGGCATGTGAATCAGCGTTCCCGACAGCAGACGGGCGATTTGCAGATCGACGGTTTTGGTGGACCCAGCGGGAATCACCGTGTCGCCCAAAATCATCGGAGCTGCATCAGGGTACTTCATTGACCCGTGTAGTTCGAGGGCGTAATGGCGCGGAGCTCGGCCTTGACCGAGTCCGAAACGTTTAACGCGTCCACAAATACGGCGATGGCCTCGGGCGTGATGCGGTCGGCTGTGCGGGTAAGTGCTTTAAGCGCTTCGTACGGCTTAGGGAAGCCTTCACGGCGTAAAATGGTTTGGATTCCTTCGGCAACGACTTCCCAGTGGTTTTCGAGGTCGGCAGCGAGTGCGGACTGATTGACCATGAGTTTTCCCAGTCCGCGTCCGAGGCTGTGGTAGGCGAGGAGCATGTGGCCTAGTGGCATTCCGACGTTGCGAAGCACGGTCGAGTCCGTGAGGTCGCGCTGTAGGCGGCTAATGGGGAGTTTGGCCGCGAGGTACTCGAGCCATGCGTTGGCGATTCCGAAGTTGCCCTCAGCGTTCTCAAAGTCGATCGGGTTGACCTTGTGCGGCATGGCCGACGAACCGACTTCGTTGGGATTGATGCGCTGCTTGAAGTAGTCCATCGAGATGTACTGCCACGCGTCGCGGGCGAGGTCAATCAGGATGGTATTCAGGCGCTTGAGTCCATCAAAGTAGGCGGCCATGTGGTCGTAGTGCTCGATTTGTGTAGTGGGGTGGCTGCGCTGCAGTCCGAGGTCTTGGCTCAAGAACTGGTTGCCGAATGCGTGCCAATCGACGCCGGGGTAGGCCACGCTGTGGGCGTTGAAGTTGCCCGTGGCTCCGCCGAATTTACCTGCAAATGGGATAGCGTCCAGCAAAGCGAGTTGCTGGCTCAGGCGCTCGCGAAAGACGCGCCATTCCTTACCTAGTCGGGTAGGGGAGGCCGGTTGGCCGTGCGTGCGGGCAAGCATGGGGAGTGCGTCCCACTCGTTCGATTGGGCGTCAATTCGCTCGATGATCGCCAGAAGGGCGGGGCGAACGACATCGCGGTGCGCGTCCTGCATCGAGAGCGGAATCGCCGTGTTGTTGATGTCCTGCGACGTGAGTCCGAAGTGGATGAATTCTGCACGGTCACCCAAGCCGAGTGCCTCAAAACGCTCTTTGAGGAAGTACTCCACGGCCTTGACGTCGTGGTTGATGGTCGACTCGATTTCTTTGATGCGCACAGCGTCGGATTCGCTGAATTCCGAATAAATGCGCTCAAGATCAGCGGCTTGACCGGCGCTCAGCGCGGGAAGCCCCTTGAGGTTTTGCGCCGAAAGCGCGATGAAGTAGCGAACCTCAACGAGGACGCGGTAGCGGATCAATCCGAATTCAGAGAAGAAGGGGCTGAGCTGGGCAGCGTGCTTCTGGTAGCGGCCGTCGAGCGGCGAGAGCGCGTGCAGTGCGGTATTCATAATGCGTTCCTAAAGCGCAAAGGTACCAAATGCGGGAAGGACCGGAGGAAGTTCGCGGCCGTCCGCCGCAAAAAATCGATCCGTCACCCCGTTGGTGAGCCAGCCCCAAGGGGCTTCGAGCGGAAGGTTGTAGCGCATCCACTGGACGCACACGGCGTCGTTCAAGGGTATGTGGGGCGCCTTGCATTCCACGAGCATCCAAGGCTTTCCTTGGTGAAAAACTACGGCGTCAAATCGTTTGGGTTGCCCGTGCACGTTGAGTCCGCGCTCAACCGCAATTACTTCAGGCGGGTAGTGGGCCTCGAGGATGGCGCGCCGCAGAAAGTGCTGGCGCACATACTCTTCGGGGGTGGCCACCACCCACTTGCGGCGCAGCGCGTCCCAAAGCCGACCTTGGGCATCAGGAACGAGGTTGGGATTCGGCCAAGATTCGTGCTCCACGTCGCAAAGGTGATGTAGATTTGTCGAATTCATGAAGAAGATCCGCCGACTGCCCTACCGCGATCCGTTTGGCTACCCCTTATGGGCCAAGCGCATGGTGATTTTCTGGTTCGGAACCGTGACATGGTACCGCCTCAACCGCATTCACCGTACTACGGTTGAGGGCATGGAGCACCTCAAGGATTTGCCCGACGAGAACGTGCTTTTTGTGAGCAACCACCAGACCTACTTCATGGATGTGGCGTCGATGTTTTTGGCATTCATGCACTTGCGCAACGGTATGCCCAA
>DMDX01000077.1 GCA_003451355.1 Cryomorphaceae bacterium | reverse complement strand
GCAAGCCTTGGACCCGAGGCCAACCAAATCATTCGGTGGTTTCACGGCCAATGGACCGTCCTTGCCACTGCGCCTGGCCGCATAGGCCTTTTTGATGCGCCCCGCAGCTGGAAGCGCGGCTGGCTCGCCGTCCTTCGGCGCGGAACCCACTGCAAACTCTGGTGGTCCGACCGCGGCCAACTCCACCACCAACGCCTCGTGGGCGGCGACGGAACGGGCCATCCGCCCGCCGTAGCGGGCGGCGTGGCCTACGTTGCGAGTCAAGATAGCGCCGTCGCGTTCGACCTCACCAAGAGCCAACGGCTGTGGGCCCGAAGGCTTCCAGATGGTTTTGACTTTGGCGTCCACGGCATCAACCCGAGCACCCAAACTTGGGACCTTCTGAGCAGCCGAGGCTGGTGGATTCGCCTCAATCCCACTACCGGAACCGCAGGCGACCAAGGTCAAATTGAACCCCTTTGGCTGGACCGCTGGCAGGGATCACCATGGACATTTACCAAAAACAACACCTTGTATTTGTGGAACATAGATAAACCTATGCCTTCGGTTTTGCCCACCGAGGCAAGCGGGCTCAACAGCGTATTCTTCAGAACGAGCGTCCTCCTCAACCTCGGAACGGCGGCCACAGCCATTCAGCCATAAAAAAAGGGGGGCACCCGCCCCCCTCATGTGCAAAAAGCTCTGGTTTACTTGAACTCCGCCAAGCCCTGCTCGGTCATGAGCCAGGTCTTGCCGCCCATGTGTCCGTCCCAAATGTCTTCAGTATTGGCCACATCGTCCAGGTACGGAACCGTCGTGGCATCCAAAAACACGCTGTGGCCCACGGGGAGGTAAAGCACGAGCTCAACGGTTTGGCCGCGAAAGCGGTCTGGCTTTGGGTAGTGAAGCAGGTCGCCAACTAAAATGCGCCCGGTACTGTCGCTGCGCACCTCGTAGGTGACCGCGGCGGCGCGCTCGCGGGCCGCACGGCGCGATCCCCCTTGGGCTTCGGCCGTCCATTCCAAGCTGGGCGTGTCGCGAAAGGTGGGACGCACATCCACATCGATTCCGTCAAAGTATACCTCTGAATCTGTGAGAATCCACGAGCTTTCGTCGGTGTCGTCGTCGCTGAAGTGAAGCTTGGTTCCGCCCTCGACCGGAGTCGTAGCCATCACCATGGTCCACTGCTTCACCCCTTGCGGAAGCGCCTCCACGTGCACGACCGTCGCCTCCTCGCGGAATTCCGACCCGAAGCGCGTACCCAGCACGCCCATCAGTGCGATTCCGACAATGGACAGCATCAGCGCGGTGCCCATAATCGCGCGGTGCACCGGTCCCTTTTGGCGAAAGAGCAAGCGGAGCGCCAGCAGCACCAAGGCAACAACAGGCCCAACGAGCACCAGGGTGGTCGCCGTCCAGAAGTACGTGAGGCCGTAACCAGCGGGCAAGAAGATGCCCAAGAGTTCCGACACGGATAGGTGTGCCCCGTCAATGGTGATTCCGTTGCCAAAAACAGCAACGAGAATGGTTGAACCGAAAAAGAACGCAATGACCAAAAACAGTCCGCCCAAAAAGCGACCAAAGCCAAGCAAAATGCTGGTGATCACGTCGCCCACCCCTTGCGCTGCCCGACGCACCTTGCGGTGGTTCTCCTTGTCTTTGAGGCGCGACTCAACGTTCTTAAACTCCTCTTCGACCGTCTGGCGGATGTTGTCAAACGTCGCCGGCTTGCCCTTCATGGCCAAGCGCTCTGCAGGCGTAACCGCCTTGGGCGTCGCCGCCCAGAGGATGAAGTACAGCAGCACTCCGAAGCCCGTAAAAAGGCCGAAGAGCACAAACAGAATGCGCACTATGACCACGTCCACGTCAAAGTAGCTCGCAAAGCCCGAGCACACGCCCCCGATCATTTGCTCTTCGGGGTCGCGGTACAGGCGACGGCGCGAACGATCCTCAGCCATGGTCGGCTCAGGCTCTTCGGCAGACTCACCGGCAAAGTCCTTGGGCTGGCCCAATGTGCTCATGGCGGCCTGCACGTCGTCGGTACTCACCACCTGGCGGGTGCCCGCCATGCGCTGCATGAAGATTTCAGCGATGCGCGCCTCGATGTCGGCGAGCACCTCCTCGCGACCTTCAGTCGCAGCTAAGTGGCGGCGAAGCGCTTCGAGGTAGGCCGACAGTACGGCGTAGGCGTCCTCGTCCAAATGGAAGAGCATTCCGCCAAGGTTGATGTCAATGGTCTTTTTCATGAGTTCTTGAGGGAGTTTACAGCGTCGATAAAAGCGGTCCATTCCGAATTCAGCGCTTCAAGCAGAATTCGGCCGGTCTCGGTGAGTTGGTAGTACTTGCGGGGTGGGCCCGACTTGGACTCCTCCCAACGGTACTCCAACCAGCCCGCGTTCTTCATTCGGGTGAGTAGCGGATACAGCGTACCCTCTACCACGAGCAAATCGGCCTGCTTCAACGATTCTGAGATGTCCGAGGCGTAGGCCTCTCCGCGTCCCAAAACCCGAAGCACGCATAGCTCGAGGACCCCCTTGCGCATTTGCGCCCGTGCGTTTTCAGTATTCATTAATGCATAGATATAAATAAAGCTTGGTACTTTGTTTCGCATAGTACTAAAAGTGTGCCAAAGCCGCTCCGCACAACCCACCCATTACCTACCTTAGACTCATGGTATTCAACTTCCACCGCTGGCTCGAAGAGCACCGCCACGAACTCAAGCCGCCCGTCGGCAACAAAAACCTCACGCCCGAGTCTGAGGACTACATCGTCATGGTCGTCGCCGGACCCAACGCCCGCAAGGACTACCACTACAACGAAACCGAAGAAGTCTTCTACCAGCTCGAAGGCCGCATCACCGTGCGCACCCAAGAGAACGGACGCCCCGTCGACCACGTCCTCGAAGCCGGCGACATGTTTGTCTGCCCCGCCAAAACTCCGCACTCACCCATGCGCGAAGCCGGCAGCATCGGCCTCGTCATCGAGCGCAAGCGCGCCGGCAAAGGCTTCACCGACGGCCTACTCTGGTTCTGCGAATCCTGCAACAACCCCCTGCACGCCGCCTACTTTGAGCTGCACAACATCGAAAAGGACTTCCTTCCCCACTTCAAAGAGTTTTACAGCAGCGAAACCAAGCGCACCTGCACCAGCTGCGGCCACGTCATGGAAACGGATCCGCGCTTCATTTAGCTTATAGCTGAGATTAGCTCGTTGGTAAAATTGGCGCTCGGAATACGTCCACCTCATTGATGGCACTTAGCGACGCCCCGTTGATCGCTCCAAGCTCGAGCAAACCTTGCTAACGAGCTAGCCTCGCCAAGAGCCAATGAGCTAACGAGCTAATCTCAGCCAACCTTGCCACCCTTGCCGTAGAGCCACGCCTCCGCATTCTGCCGAAGCACCTTAGCCTTCACGGCGTCCGACCAGGGCATGCTCCGCACCAAATCGCCCGGAACCGCTTCGCCCAAGGGGTACGGGTAGTCGGAACCCACCGCAATTTTGTCTTCGCCGACAAGGCGCAGTACGTTGGCCAAGTCGTGTGGGTCGTGCACGAGGCTGTCGACCCAAAACTTGCCGAGGTATTCGGTAGGCGGAACCGCGTTGTCCACAGCCACCAAGTCGGGCCGAACGTCAAATCCGTGCTGGATGCGGCCGAGGGTGGCGGGAAACGACCCTCCGCCGTGGGCGATGGC
>DMDX01000035.1 GCA_003451355.1 Cryomorphaceae bacterium | reverse complement strand
GTAGTTGCCCATTGGAAGGTTGGCGGTCCAGCGGTTTCCGTACGCCGTCAAGAAGGCGTTGGCGAGAACATCCGTGTGAAGGACCGAGAATCCGTCGTATCCGTAGCGCGACGAATCAGCCACATCAATAAAATTACCTGCGTAGTTGGGGTCGCGCAGGAGTTGTTTAACCGCCAAGCGCTTTGAAGCGTCCAAGCGGGCCGCTTTGAACTGATCGTAGGCTGCGCTCTCGAAATCAGGACCCTTACTTACATCAAACGCAGTTGGCCACGACAGCCAGCTACTGCTGTAGGTGACCACTTCTTGAGGATTGAATGCGTGGAAGCCCTGATCGAACAAAGAATCAATGCCCGTCCCCGTGGAGTAGCGGTAGGTGTAGGATGCCTGCCGCCCGTAGGTCTGGGTTGCATTGAGCGTGATGCGCATGTCCTGAAGTGGTTCAAGCTGGGCGCGCAGTGTGATGTTGCGGGTCGTGGTTTCGCGCGCGCGCAGCGGCTGGCGCCGATTTTCGAGCAACCATCCACTTGCCGAAGCCAGCGACGGAAGGTCGTGCGGGAGCCCCACCGCGGCCTTCCATCCCGGCGCCCATTGGGCTGATGGGGTCATTCCGCTCAGTACGGGAGTGGTCGAGAACCCTGGCAACAGTGACCCCGTATTGAGACTCGCAGTGGCATTCACACTCTTGAGCATGGTCGCGAAATCCACTGCGCCCACCAATATTGTTTTAGCCAACTTAGACTCATTGGTCTTATCGGTTTTGGCCTTCGCCCCGGCGGCTTGAGCCGGACCCTTTCCGCCTCGGGCCGTCGCCCCACGGGCGGGCTTTTTAAGCTTGCTGTACCCCGGAATCAGATTGTACAGTGTCGCCATGTTTGCGTTGGCTGAGGCATTCCACTTGCCACTGGACTCGACCGTGTTTCCGAAATTCAGCGAATCCAAGCCCGGACGGCTCGCCCAGAGCGAGTTGGTCTTCCAGTCCAAGTCCGCAGTGTAGCGAACCTGAGTTTGCAAAAATCCCATCAGCGGGAGCTTATTAATCGGAATCGCCCACGTGGTGTTGATGGTGTGGTGGTATTCGATGGGGCGACCACCTTCGCGAAGGTTTTCGTTTAAGAAATTCCGCACACTGTCCTCGGAATTGGGGCCCGGGAGCTCGTCAAAGCGCAGTCGAATGCGCGAGGTGTAGTCGAGCTTCCACATTTTGGTAGGATCCCAAATGACATTGTAGTTGCGGTCCATCGTGAAGTTCTTGCTGTACGTGATCGGCAGCTGGAACTTTGGATTGTCCACATTGCGCATCTGCATGGTCTGCTGGCTTCGAAGGACGTCAGCCCGGATGCTCACGCGCGAAGGCGTAAGGTTGAGGTTGGCGTCGCGAATCAGGGCGAGGCTTTTGGGCTTCAGCTTTTTAAAGGGCTGAATATTAATCGGCTTTGTTTGGTAGGCGTAGGCGAGGCTTCCGCGGTTCTCGACCCTGAGGTCCTGAAGCGTGTTGGCGTCGCGGCGCAGTACTTCATTAAAGGCGTACGTGGCGCTGAGGTTTTCGACATCCCACGGCATCGGCCTTTTGGGGAGCTTGGCGCTGCCATCGCCGGCATTGAGACCTTGGGCTGCTGACTTTGATTCGGAATCTCCCATTCCCGGCGGACCGATCGCTGGGCCGCGTCCCCCGGCGGATCCGCCACTTGGCGCGCGGTCAAGTCGAACATTGGTGAAGGCGACGGCGCGGCGCTGCATGAAGTCGCTGACCATGGTCCGCAGCGAATCCTTGGCCTGAGCGCCAGGAAGGTTGTCAATCGCCTTGCCCATTTCGATGTCGGGACTGTAGGGATTGAACATGGGGGTCTTCCAGTCCTGAGCATGGGTGACGAACATCGGGAGGCGGAGTCGGCTGTTCCCCGGTAAAAAGCGGTGCAGGTCCACGTTGGTCTGCATGTCGTAGTTGACCGAACTGAACTTATTGCGCTCGTTGGGAGCCATATCGATTCCCCCAAATCCAGGAGTCGAGAAGCCGCCACTCAGCGCCACTTGGCCGAGGTCGGCGAGTTTGGCGGTTCCGCGCGCTATGCCCGCCACGCCACCGCGGTTGTCAAAGTCGGTCATGCGGAGCTCGTTGATCCACACCTCAGCACATTTGTTCAAGCCGTCGTCCGTCGGGTTGGACGAGGAGCGGCGCGGGTTGCGAACACCCACCATCATCGTGCGGACCCACCCGAGGTTGGGCGTACCCACCACACGGTATACCCGGTCGCCATCTACCCGCTCGTAGGGCATTGCGGGAGTAATGTTGGGATTGGTGCGCATGGCGGCATCGCGTTCAAGCTTGAGCGCCGTCCAGATTGCGAACTCGATGTCGACATCGTTGGCCGCGGGCCATACCACATCTTCTGCAGTGCTCGCCCACGGCGTTACGGTGAGGGGCATTTCGTATTCGTAGTAGTTCTGGCTGTAGTCGTTTCCGAAGCGCACAAAAAGACGCAAGTCCCCGTCGTTCAGACCATTGGGATTGTCACCTGCTTCTGCGTGCACAAACATTTTCACGCGCTTGTTCATTCGCATGTCGACGCTGGTGTTCTTGAAGACGGCGCGTCCGTCTCCGTCGCGGAGCCCGCAGGTGCGCAGACTCAGCGACTGCTCGTTCTGCTGCAGGATTGAGGTGTTGCCGAGCAGCACTTGACGGCGGATCCCCGGAGGCATGACGTAGGCCACCGGAACTCGGCCGCCGTTCTCTTCAAGGTTCACGGCGTTGACGGCAAACGAGGTTTCGTCGGATTCGTCCACGGGAATCATCTCGCGCGCCGCGTCGAGGCTGAATCGGTAGCGCCGCCATTCTCCGCGCACGAGGTCCAATCGGGCCATGCGGAGTACCACGGGCTGCTGCCAGTCGCGCAAGATCCAGCGGGCAAAGCGCACCGACCTAAAGTCTTGGGCGCCATTCACTTTCTGGTCGGGTTCAAACACCGGAATCTTGAACTGAATCCACCGCACCGGCTTTCGGGTTTGGTCGGGCAGTAAGTCAGTGGTCGTCTCGTAGATGTCTGCGATGTAGTTCTGGCCGACCACGAAGTCCTCGGGGCGCATTGAAATGCGGTAGCTGAAGTACTGCTCGCTTCGGTTCAGGGTGGCGTCTCGGTTGACGTCCTCTTTGTCGGGCATGTTGGTGCTCATGGCCGGCTGGCCGTCGATCAGGTCGGTGCGCGAGTTGCCGTCGGGGTTGTTGAAGTAGCGGTAGCGCTTAAGGATGTTTGCGTCGGCTTGGTCCTGGTTGGTTCCGCGGTAAAAGACGAAGTTGTCGGCGGCGGGGTCAATCTGTGCGGCAGTGTAGACCGGGCTTCCTGGGCCAAACGCAGCCTGCAAGCGGTCGAGGTAGGTTTGCGATCCGGGCCCTAGCCAACGGCGCTCGTCGTCGTCGCGGAGTCCGTCCAGACCGACATCCTGGTTGGGACGCGAGGCCTCGCTGTTGTCAAAGGCGTCAACCACGGGCTGGTAGCGCGAGGCGTAGCCCCAAACTGAAGAATCCACATCAGTCCGCGATCCGTCTGAAGGAAGTCCGTGCTCAAACGACTGCATTCCGTCCTTGAGGATGTCCTCAGACACGTTTCCAAGATGGAGGTAGACGTCGCCGCCAGGTGCACTGGGGTTGTCCAAGAAGGGGTCCATCACCCAGAACTGGACGAACTCGATGTTTTGCTCCTCAAAGTTGTTGATGGTGAGCTGGCGCATGATTCCGCCCCAACGGCTGCGCGGATCTTTAAGGCTTCCGTCGGGATTCAGACCCGCAGAAATTCCGTTCAGACCCTGAACGTCGTAGTTGTACGGACCGCGCTCAGTGGGGTCAAACTGGAGGTCAAAGGTGTTGATGTTGCGCGCCTGACTCGGGTCGAGGGTGATGTTGGGGAACACCTCAGCAAACGGAACCATGCGCTGGTAGTGGTCGCTCGTGATGGCGGGGTTGTCGCGAATGTTCTGGGGAGTGATGCTGGTTCCGGTGAAGAACGAGTTGTCGATCATGTACCAAGCCAGGCGAGCCCGGTTGTAGTTCGAGGCCCAGTCGTTGGCCATGGACGCCTCAGGAAAGAGGTCGGGCTGGCCGTCGGGCACAGAGGCGAGCTGCCAGGTGGTGGTTCCGCGAAGGTCGATTGCCGTTTGACTGCTTTCGAAGTCGTCGAGGTAGGTGGTCGGCTCACCGTTTACGTTGATAATCCGCGGGGATCCGGGAAGGAGCTGCGCTACTTCTGCCGTGAGCATGATGCTTGACGGCGCCTTCGTCGACACAAAAGGCAGCTTGTCGAGTGCGCGCGTCAAACCCGGTAAATTCTTCTCGTACTGCGTATTGAGTCCCCAAATGGCGTTGCGGACAGGCTCGTCGCCCGCGCTCACTTTTTGGGTGAGTGCCCCCTCGCGGAGCTGCAGAAGTGAGCCTCCGACCACCCAGTTCGGCTGGAGCTGATGGTTGACGGTCAGTCCGGTAAAAGTCTTTGCCTGAAAATTGAAAAGCGAATTGTTCTCAAAGTTCACGCGAATCGGAACCCCACTCTGCACAATGGCTTCGTTGATGATTCGAACTTGGCCGAGGGCATAGTCGACGGTGAAGTCCTGGTTTTCTGTTAGTTGATTACCTCCAGCCGTGACCGAAATGGATCCGCGCGGAATGTTGAATGAATTGAGCTGTATGACCGATCCGCCCGCAGATTTGTATCGGCCGCGGAGCATGAATTTGTTGCGCTGCGTCTGCTCCTGGGCGCGGAACAGCGTGGAATCGTAGAGCTCCTGGTAGACGTAGCGCTTGCGCTCATCCGCCGTCGAAAGCTGCTTTGAGAGCGACGAGCCAAATGGCTCAAGGGCCGGCAAAATGATGCGCCCCGTCGAGGTCAGCACGGTTAA